>JAYUXI010000432.1:0-3511 GCA_043753085.1 Myxococcales bacterium
CGAAAGCGCGAATCGGAGAGCTTCTCGTCGAAGCAAGAGTCATCACCCAAGGCCAGCTGGATCTCGTGCTCGCATTGCCGCGCGATCGCAAGCTCGGGCAGCACTTGGTCGAACGTGGTTTCGTCAGCGAAGCGGCGCTGACTCAGACGCTGAGTCTCCAGCTCAGCGTGCCGTGGGTGGCGCTTTCGCACGTCGACTTCTCGCGCGAGCTGCTCAACCGCGTGCCCGAAGAGCTGGCCGACCGGTACACGCTGGTGCCGGTGCTGGTGCGCACGGAAAAGCGCCAGGGCCCCACGCTCTACGTGGCGCTGGACGACCCGACCAACGAGACCGCCCTTGCCGAGGTGGCCAACGCCACCGGGTTGCCGACGCGCGCGATGATCGCGTCACGCTCGGACATCCTGGCGGCGATCCGTGTGTACTACCGCGGCGAGCCTGCCGAGCTCGTGCCCGTAGCGCCCGGCTCCGATGTCGAGCTGCCCCCGGCGCATCCGGCCGAGTCCAAGCCCGCGACCCTGCCGTCGCGTCCGCCCGGCCGTCCGTCGGCGCCGCCGCCGCCGCCGCCGCGCGCTTCGGCTCCACCCCCTCCGCCGCCCGAAGAAGCGGAAGCACCGGACACGCAACAGGAAGCAGAGCCCGCGTCGAGCTCGCGCCTCGGACCCTCGGGCCGTATGATTGCGATGACGCTGCTGGACGGCACGACCGTGAAGCTGCCGGCGCGGCGTCGCAGCGATGGCGAGCAGCACGCCATTCCGCGCGCGTGGACCACCGGGGATCTGGTCGCGGCGCTGCGTGCGGTGTCAGAGGGCAAAAGCGTGGCCGCTGCGATCGGGCAAGAGCCGCGGTGGGAGCTGCTGTTCGGCGCGCTGCTCACGTTGATGATCCGCAAGGGCTTGATTGCAGACTGGGAATTCGTGGACGAGCTACGAAAGATCTCTTTGTCCGCCAGCGACCCGAAGTAGGCTCCGCGGCCTCATGGCCACCCTCAAGAAGAACACGAAGAAGCCGAACGCACTGGCCGCAGCTCGCAGCCGCCGCTTGCAGATGATCGGCATGCCGAAGATGTCTCCGGAGCAGATCACGCATGCTCTCTTCCACGCCGAAGAGCGCGGCGAGGTCGAGCGTGAAACCCAGGAAGACGGCTCGTGGGTGTGGGTCGTGAAAAATGGTCCGGACGGCAGCCCACAGCGGTTGCCGCCGACTCCGGAGATGCTCGCTGCGTTCGAGCGCTTCCAGCGTGGGGAAGGCCACGACAAGCACCACTGAGCATTCGTCCAAGCATGCAGTGCCGGCGGAGGCGGTTCAGAACAGAAAGAGTCCTCGAGGGCTTCGACTCACGGACTTCGAGGCCACCGTCAGGGCACGGGCACGCACGCTTCCGGCAGCGTGAAGCCGCCGCCGTCACCGAGCAGACCGCCCGCGTCGAACCCACCGAGGCCACCACTGGTGCCGCCGAGGCCGGAAAGGCTCGCGCAGCAGTGGCCGGCCGGATTGCAGTCGGTACAGTCCGGCAAGCTGGTGATGTCGGCAATGTGCGCAAAGACCTGGTCCTGCGTGCATGCGGCAAGCGCGCTGCCGCTGCTGCTTCCGGAAGAGGACGAGGAAGAGGAAGAGGACGAGGAAGAGGACGAGCCGCCACCGCCGCTCGAGCTGGTGCCGCCCGAAGCGCCCCCGCTGCCGGAGCTACTCATGCCCAGGCCGCCGCTCGAGCTGCCACTCGTGCCCCCGGATGAGGCAACGCCTCCACCGCTCGTGCTCGCGCCACCCGACGAGACCGTAGCGACGGGTTCGCCTGTGCCTTCGTCCTCGCCGCAGCCCGCCACTCCGACGGCCAGCGCCACGACAGCCGATGCGCCGACCACCAGGTACGACGCGCCACGCGCGCAGCTGACACCTTTATTCATGCCAGAGCTGCTAGTCGAGCTGCACGGGGAGCACAAGGCGTGGCTCGCGCAGGCGGCATTTTTCGGTCTTGTTCGGTGGCAGCGACTGGCTAATCTGAGGACCGAGCTGCATGAGTGCCCCGCAAGATCCGAGTCGAAACGTGCTGGAGGGATATTTCTCCGCGCCGATCGCGAAGGCGATCGTGGGAGCCGCCGCAAAGACGGCAGCCCGCGCCGGCGTAGAAGACGGCGAGGCCTGGCGCGCGAGCTTCGAACAAGAATTGGCTCGACTGCTTTGCGTGTATCTTCCCGATATCGACCGGCGCCGTGCATGTGCGCAGAAGCTGGGGGCCGCCGCTTCGAATCCGGATCCGGCGATTGGCAGCATGGCTGCGGTCGAGCACACGCCACGGCCTCACCTCGCGCCCCGCCCGGCCAGCGGCTCGCACCGCGCCATGCGCGCGTCCTCGTCGATCAGCGGGCGACCACCCACGCTCGGAACCGCCAGCACCAGCGTGATCGTGCGTGATCAGACCGACATACCCAACGCCTGCGAGGTAGTTCGCGACCTCGGCAAGAAGCTCGGGTTTTCCCGAGTCGACCAGACCAAGATGGCGACCGCCGTCTCCGAGCTCGCGCGGAACATGTTGCAGCACGCGGGCGGCGGCACCATCCGGTTCGCCGAAGTACTGGCTCCGCGCCGCGGGCTCGAAGCCTTTTTCGAAGATCATGGGCCTGGCATCGTCGGCCTGGACGACCTGTTCGAAGCCGGCAGCACCGGCCTCGGCCTACGTGGCTCGAAGGGCATCGCCGACGAGTTCTTGATCGACACCCAGCCAGGCGATGGCACGCGCATCACCATGCGCAAGTACGTCGCCTGAGCCGCTTCCGGCACCAGCGAAACCGCGCCACAATGGGGCCGAGCGGCACGTGCCGAATCGAGGCGGCACCCGGAGGTCGCCGACGCGGGGCGGGGATGTGAGTGAGCATCGGTATTGCATGCTGCCCGTGACCCCGCGCGCGATGCATTCTGGCAACGGCTGCCGTCCTTGTCGTAGACGCAGACAAAAAGCAAAAGGCCCGAACGCAATCGCGTTCAGGCCTTTTGGGGGAATAATCCCGGCAGCGTCCTACTCTCCCACAGAGCTTCCTCTGCAGTACCATCGGCTCCGATAAGCTTAACTTCCGAGTTCGGGATGGGATCGGGTGTGGCCTTATCGAGAACACCACCGGAAATTGTGGGTTCGACTCACGAGGGCGTAGGGAGCCTCGAGAATCAGGCGTCGTCACTCCATCTTGTGGATTGAGTGATACGCCGGGGTCCTTTTGATATGTGACACGCGCTCTCCGAAGAGAGGTTATGCACGGCGGACTCGGTAACCCGAATCCTGCACGTGAATCTCAACGTTTGCCTTAGAAACATGACCAAGCCACACGACCGATTAGTACCAGTCAGCTCCGTGCTTTAGGCACTTCCACACCTGGCCTATCAACGTTGTAGTCTACAACGGGTCTTTAGAGGTCTTACGACCTGGGATACCTTGTCTTGAGGCCGGCTTCCCGCTTAGATGCTTTCAGCGGTTATCCGTTCCGTGCGTTGCTACCCAGCTATGCCACTGGCGTGACAA
>JAYUXI010000433.1:0-3506 GCA_043753085.1 Myxococcales bacterium
CTGTCGATCGTGGGTGCGCTGGCTGTGTTTGCAGCCCATTGGTCGCATGCAGATACGCCGTCGCGACCCGACGCCAACGCCTCGCATGCTCGCGACTACCTGCGAATGGTGCGGCGCACGGAGCCGTCTGGCGCTCGCGGCCAGGACACCACGGCGGCCGAAGTGGCGGCGCTGGATGCGTATTTGGTCACGGTGGTGGACCACGGGATGAACGCGTCGACGTTCGCGGCGCGAGTGGTGGCGTCCACGGCGTCCGACAGTGTGTCCGCCGTGGTGGCCGCGCTCGGTGCGCTCAAAGGGCGGCTGCACGGTGGAGCGCCGGGCCCCGTGCTCGACATGCTGGACGCGGTGGGCACCGGCGCCGACGCGGAGACGGCCCGCCGCTGGCTCGAAGCCGAGCTGGCTCGCGGCGAACGCATCATGGGAATGGGCCATCGCGTGTATCGGGTCCGCGATCCTCGTGCGTTCGTGCTCGAGCGCGCCATCACGCAGCTGGAGAGCTCGCGGGACGGCGGCGCGGCGAGCGAGCGGCTGCGCCTCGCGCGGCTGGTGGAGCGTGAGGCAGAGGCTCTGCTGGCGACGCGTCATCCGGATCGGCCGCTCCGCGCCAACGTGGAGTTCTACACGGCGGTCCTGCTCGAAGCGATCGGCCTGCCGCGCGCGCTTTTCACGCCAACCTTCGCCGTGTCACGAGTTGCGGGTTGGTGTGCGCACGTTGCCGAGCAACGCGCCGTCGGCCGTTTGATCCGGCCGCAGTCCCAGTACGTGGAGGCGCTGCCGGTGTAGCAGGCTCCTTCCGGACGAAGTTTGGCGTTGCGGTCGCAGCGATGCTGGGCGGGAGCAGCGAAGTCTTCGGCGGGGTGGCCAAGAGCGACGGCGCACGTGCGAAGTCCTGCAAGCGCCGTTGCGTGGTTCGCGGTCATGGCGTCGGGCAAATCGGTGCCTCGGCCCACCCGGATGCGAAGCGCCCCGTCACTGCGTGCACGCGGCGCGCAGTCTCGTGCTGGGGCGAAACCTCGGCGATCACCGTGCGAGTTTCCGGACGGCGGCGATCTCGCCGTCGGAGTAGACGCGCCCGGAAACACCCTGGAAAGGCGGGCGGACCCCGGTCAGGCAGAGTGACGCCTCCACGGCCTGATCGCACACGCGGCGATAGTGCGGGTTCGGGTCCGGCGACGGGGCGGCAGCGATGAAGCCGAGCTGGAACACCCTGCTCCGATCCGACAGCGCGCGGACTGCGAGCGGCACGAAACGCCGGTCGGCGACGTAGCACAGGCGCTCGAGCGCGTGGTAACGCGTATAAGGAAGAGACGCGCCGAGACGCGCCGTCAGAGCCTTGATCCCTCCGGCGTCCCCGAGCTTGGCCAGCGCATAGATGGCATCCGCCGCAAGCTCGTCCTTCGCGAGGACGTGCGCCCTGCGATTCGAGCCAACGTCCTCACCCTTGGCGAAAGGACGGATCGCCGCCACCGTCCGCGCGCTGGGATGGAGCCCCGCGGCACGAATGAACAGCTCGAGCAGGACATCCTCGGGCGCGCTCGCGATGGCCCCGAGGAGCATGTCGGTTGCACCGGGATACGTCCTCTCCCCCAGGGCTCGCGCCGCCGCGAGCCGCACGTTGATGCTCACGTCTGACAGTGCCGCGCCGATCACGTCGGCGTCGCCGGCGTGTCCGATCGAGGCGAGCCCGTCGATGGCGAGTCGGCGTGCTTGCACGCTTTTCGAGAGGGAGAACGTCCGGAGGGTCGGTCGCGCCCCTTCGCCTCTTCGTTTGACTTCGTCGAGCGCTTTCCAGTCGCCGGCCGCGAGCTGCTCGGAGAGCAGGTCCGGCTCTGGAACGTCGTGCGCGTCGGGTCCCGCATCGAAGGCCGCGCCACCGTCTGCGCCCGCCGGTGCAGCGACGGGAGGCGCGGCCGAGACCCGTGCGCGCTCTCGGCTCGCCCCACAGCTCCCGAGAAGGACCAGGTACAGGAGCGCGACGAAGGAGTGTCTATTGCGGCAGGTCATACTCCTCATGACGCCCTGTCCGCTCGAAACGTCTCACCTGCGACGGCCTGAGTTCGCGCCGGGTCACCTCGTCCCCGCAGCGACAAGGTCATGGATAGCCGACCACGCTCTCGGGCGAGAGTAGCCGTGCGCCGAAGGCACCGGTCCCGAGCTGCCCACGATCGTTCTCGTCCCAGCAGAGGATCGCGTGGACCGTCGTCGCGCACGCGTGAACCGTACCCTACTCACCACTTCCGAGTGGAGCTGCATGCAGCAATCCTCGTCGCGTGGGTTGACGGTACGCAAATCCACGTGACGACGCGCGATACTCCGCGATGGGCAAGGCGACGTGGGCTTAGCTGCCGGACCGCTCGCGGTGCTTGCACCCTGGCCAGCAGCAGGGCCGCCGCTTGCCTTCTTCGAGCTCCTCTTGGGTTCTGCGAATGCGTCGCTCTCGCGTCGTGGCTTGCTTCGCATCCTCCACCCAGCAGATGAACTCGTTGCGTGCCAAGGGCGTGATGTCCTGCCACGCAGCGAGTGCTGTGGAATTCGCGATCAGCGCCGTGCGCAGATCTTCGGGAAGCTCGTGCACCACCCCACCCGCTACGTATGCGCTGCCCACATTGCAAAGTGGGTACGCAAGCCGCCATCGACGGTCAAGCAGTTCGGCATGGCGATCGGTTGCGGGGGCGACGACGGCGGCACGGCTGCGACCAACCCCGACCAGGCCAATGGTGCGGAGCCTGCGCTGCGCGTAGGTGATGCCGGCGCCTGTGCCCGCGGTCGGTAGCCGGGCGCGAGCCGATACCGAGACGCACTCGGGCGGCTCGGGGTGGCTGCCGTTCCCGCACGTCGTTTGCGTACCTGGGAGTGGTGTCGCTGCCGTCGCTGCACTAGGTCCGTAGGGGGCAAAAAGTACCACAGGCGCGTTGGCTGCCCGCTGCAGCGACGTCTCGCGTCTCGAAAGATCGAATCCCTTGAAAATCGTCACCTGGAACGTCAACGGGATCCGCGCTCGCGGCAAACAGGTGGAAGAGCTCGTCGGGACCGTCGCGCCGGACATTCTGTGCTTGCAGGAGATCAAGGCAACCGCCGAGCAAGTCGAAGAAGACGTCTGCTACCTGCCCGAGTTCCAGAACCACTGGCACGGCGCCAAGGGCGGCTACTCCGGCGTCAGCGTGCACGTGCGCCGCAAGCTGGGCAAGGCCACGTTCGACGCGCCGCCCACGCTCGACCGCGAGACCCGCGTCGCCGTGGCCGAGATCGACGGCTTGCGCGTCGCCAGCATCTACGCACCCAATGGTGGCAAGGACTTCGACGCGAAGCTGGTATTCTACAAGGACTTCGTCGTCTGGGCCGGCGCCATGGTCGCGTCTGGACAGCCCCTGATCCTGACGGGCGATCTCAACATCGCGCACACCGATCTCGACCTGCACCCGTCCCAGCGCAAAGACGGCGTGATCGGCCAGCGTCCCGAAGAGCGCGTCCTGTTCGGACGCATGCTCGAGGCCGGAGGCCTC
>JAYUXI010000434.1:0-8556 GCA_043753085.1 Myxococcales bacterium
CGAGCGGTCAGCTCGCGGTGCCAGCCGAGCTGGTGGCCGACCTGCCAGACGACGCGCGGCCCGAGAACGGTAGCTTTTTCGGCGAAGCCGCCGTGAGCGTGGAGCTCGGCAGCTCTGCGGGCCCCACCGGTCGAGTGCTGGTCACGGCGCGTCGCGCCGTCGTCACCGAGCTCGAACAGACTCCGATCGACTGGACGCGTTTCGTCGTGATTCCGTAGCCGGCGCCGCGAGTGGCGCTGGTAACCTCGGAGCCCATGCGCAACGTGTGGTGGCTTGCATTCGGTCTGGTGACGACGGCGGCGGCGTGCGGCAGCGACGACGACGGCGCCGCCGCACCGAACGGCGCCGACGGGGGCGACGGCGACGGTGGCTCCACGTCCAGCGGTGGCGGCGCCTCCAGCGGCGGCAGCTCCAGCTCCTCGGGTCAGGGTGAATCGAGCAGCTCGAGCAGCTCCAGCTCCGGGCAGAGCAGCAGCAGCGGCGGATCGAGCAGCGGCGATCTCGACGCGTCGGCGCCGGGAGACGCGTCCGCAGACGCGAGCGACGCCGAGCCCGACGCCGCGGTCCCACCCGTGTTCGTCTACGCGAAGTTCGACGTGAACCACTTGCTGGTGGCAGGGCAGAGCAACGCGCTCGGCATCGGCGGCGGCGACGTGCTGGATCTCACTCCGCGCGGTGCGGCCGCGTGCACGGCCGGCACGCTCGAAGCGTGCAGCGGCGTGATGTTCTCGAGCGGCGTATTCCCTTCGACCAGCTGCGTGCACGACAACCTCGGCTGCGCGCAGTACCAGGCGCGGAACGCCTTCGCGCCGCTCGTCGAAGGCGACACCTACGAGAACACCGGCTCGTACGCGCTGGAAACGCCGGGCAGCGCGCTCGCCAATCAAGCCGCGAGCCTGGCCGAAGGCTGGTACTTTCCCGGCGCCACGCTGCAGGCATCCGGCGTGCGCATGCTGGTGAGCAACCACGCGCGCAGCGGCAATTCGTACGAGTGCATCCGCAAAGGCAGCTGTCCGGGCTACTACGCGCCGACCTTCGTGGTGCCGGCAACGGTCAAGAAGGCGTTCGAAGACGGCATCGACCAGGTCGAGCAGGCCAAGGCGGTGGCGGCGGCGAGGAACTGGAGCTACGCGGTGCGCGGCGTGTTTTTGGTGCACGGCGAATCGAACCACAACGTCGAAGCGAACTACCGCAACGACGAGTTCCCGATGAACCGCAGCAGCGGCGCAGCCGGCTCGATCGACGACTACGGGCAAGCACTGCTCGAGTGGCAGAGCGACTACGAGACCGACATCGTGGCGAAGACGCAGCAGGCCGTGCCGGTACCGCTCTACCTCACGCAGATGACCAACTGGACGTGGAGCAGCGACAACCCAGCGCAAACCGCGACGCGGAGCGTGATCCCAGGGTTTCAGCTGGATGCGTTCCGGGCCCGGCCCGACAAGATCATCCTGGTGACCCCGACCTATCCCTTTCCCACCTACGACACGCAGGCCGACAAGGTGCACTTCCCGCCGTCCAGCTCGCGCCGCATCGGCGAGTACTTCGGGAAGGCCTATGCGCAGACCACCTTCACGGGCATGCCGTGGAAGCCGCTGTATCCGCTCGCGGCCAGCCGCCTGGGCGCGGTCATCACCGTGCGGTACCACGTACCGGTGCTGCCGCTGCGGTTCGACACGGTGGCGGTGAGCGATCCGAACGCGCACCGCGGCTTCAGCTTCCAGGAAGACGGCCCCAACCCTGCCGTCGTGCAAAGCGAGGTGATCGACGGCGACAAGGTGATTGTCACGCTCTCGAAGACGCCGGCAGGGGCGAACAAGCGCATACGCTACGCGTACGACGGCGTGCCGGGCGCCGCGGGTGGCCCCTTCACCGGGCCGCGCGGCAACCTCCGCGACTCCGATGCCACGGCCTCGAACACGGGTGGCGTGGCGCTGGTGAACTGGTCGGTCGCGTACGACGAGCCGGTGGACTGACGCACGCATCGGCGTGACGACGGCGCCCCGCGAGCGGCGTCGACCCGACCTGTTCCCCGCCGGCGGGTTTTTCGGTACTCATGGTGACCATGCTCGGCACCATGATGAACGTTCCGCTCACGATCGATCTTCTCCTGCGCCGGGCGCAGGACGTGCTGCCCCACGTGGAGGTGGTGTCGCGGAGGCCAGACAAGAGCATCCATCGGCGCACGCTTGGCGAAGTGGCGACGCGCGCCAACGCGCTCGCCCGCGCTCTGGTGGCGGCCGGCATTCAGAAGGGCGATCGCGTGGCCACCCTGATGTGGAACCACGCCGAGCACCTCGAGGCATACCTGGGCGTGCCGCGCTCTGGCGCCATCTTGCACATGCTCAACTTGCGCCTCCATCCGGACGACCTCGCATACATCGCCAACGACGCCGGCGATCGCATCGTGCTCGTCGACGCGGTGCTGATGCCTCTCTACGAGAAGTATCGCGAACGCTGCCCCGCCGAGCGCGTGATCGTCGTCGGCCCCGAGTACGAAAGGTTTCTGGCGGAAGCGCCGGCCGACACGGTCCTGCCCGACCTCGACGAGAACGACGCGCTCGGCCTGTGCTACACGAGCGGCACCACCGGCCGTCCGAAGGGTGTTGTGTACACACATCGTTCGACCCTCTTGCATTCGCTGGTCAGCGCCCTGCCCGACGCGCTGGGCCTCGGCCGCGCCGACAGCCTCATGCCCGTGGTGCCCATGTTCCACGTCAACGCGTGGGGCCTGCCGTACACGGCCACCCTGACCGGCGCAAAGCAGGTCTACCCCGGTCCCCACCTCGACGCCGTGAGCCTCCTCGACCTCATGGAAAGCGAGAAGGTCACGGTGGCTGCGGGTGTGCCCACGCTGTGGATCGGCATCCGTGAGGCCATGCAGAAGGAGCCCACGCGCTGGAAACTACAGCCGAACGTCACCATGATCGTCGGCGGGGCCGCCGCACCGGAAGGGTTGATCCGCGACTTCGACGCCCTCGGCCTGCGCATTCTGCATGCCTGGGGCATGACCGAGACGTCGCCCATCGGCCTCGTGTCACGGTTGCCGCCGGAAACGACCGACCTCGACGAAGATGCGCGCTACCGGCTGCGCGCCAAGCAAGGAACGCCGCCGCCGCTCGTCGAGCTCGTGGTGAGGGGCGAAGCCGGCGTGGTGCCGCGCGACGCCGCCACCAGCGGTGAGGTGCTGATCCGCGCGCCCTGGGTGGCTTCGCGCTACGCCACCAACAACACGCCGGAGCGCTGGACCGACGACGGCTACTTTCGCACCGGCGACGTGGGCAACGTGGACGAGCACGGCTTCGTGCGTTTGACCGACCGCATGGCCGACATGATCAAAAGCGGCGGCGAGTGGATCGCGTCCGCCGAGCTCGAGAACGCGATCATGGGCCACCCGGCGGTGCTCGAAGCTGCGGTGATCGGCTTGCCGCACCCGAAATGGGGCGAGCGTCCACTGGCGGCCGTGGTGCTGCGTCCAGACGCAGAGGTGAGCGCCGACGAGCTGCGTGCATTCCTCACGGACAAGTTCGCGAAGTACTGGTTGCCCGACGCTTTCGACTTCGTAAACGAGATTCCGCGCACCAGCACCGGCAAGTTCAAGAAGACGGAGCTGCGGATCCGCTACGCGAGCTGGGCGTGGTGAGCGCACGCGGCGCGCGTGGGTGCAGTCTTCGTGGCCCGCGCGCAACGCCTTCGGCGGGCACGCCCAGGTACGCGCGCAGCTCTTCGACGCTCAGCTGCAGTAGCTTCTCGTACGCCGCCTCGTCGTCGGACTCGGTGAAAAGATTCCGACCTCTCGCGCCGCGCAGCGCCCGCCACGTTCGGAGAGGCGAGTGCACGAAACCGTACAGCGTAAGCGCGACGATGATCGAAGCCACGTACAGGTCGAGACCACCCAGACCGCGAGCCAGCTCCCACGCGGAGACCTCGCTCTCGCCGGCGGCGTCCGTGCCGAAGCCCGTCGCCACGTGGTGCAAGTCGTGAAGGCGAATCGCCCAGCGGTGCTTCGGAGTGTTGGGCACCGACAAGGCGAAGCGGAGGAACGTGATGGCCGTGGTTTTCGCGTCGTACGCTTCCAGGGTCCAGCCGTTCTCCAGCAAGTAGGCGTCGCGAGCAGCGCGAGCCTTCGTGTTCAGGCTCCAAGGGCACTCGTGGTGTCGGATCATCGTGGCTCCTTCTTGCTGTAGACCTAGGGCCGCGGCGCGGCAAAAAGTAGAGCTGCAGCCGCCGCTCCGAGCTTGATGCCGTCTTGATGCCGCCGCTCTTATCGTACAGTGCCGTATCATGAGTGCTGAAGAATCTTCTCGGGCTGCAGTTTGGACCGTCGTGTTGCGCGCGGACGGCGTCGTCGACATGGTCGACGGCGGCGCTCCGAGCACGTGGGTAGGTCACTCGCTGCAGACGGCGTCCAGCGTTCCGGCCGCGTTGCTGGAAGCGGCGAGCGAGCTGCGCGCTCTGCCCCCTGCGCCCACCGGGTTGCGCATTCGTCACGTGAAGCTCGACACGGCGCGCTGCGAGCTGGTCCTGCTCGAGGCACTACCCTTGCGACGTACCCTGGTCGACGTCCATCAACTGTTGCTGCGCACGCTCGATGTATTCCTCACGCAAGCGCGCTCGTCGTCGGTCGACATCAAGCTGGAAACCGGGAAAGACTTGCCCGCAGTTTTGTTCGCCGACGACCAGAAGCTCGCGTGGGCCCTGGCCACGCTCGTGGGCAACGCGCTGCGCGCTTTCGACGAGCATGCAGACCGCAGGCACAAGGCGCACATCGTTCTTTCTGCGGCGTGGCATGCGGAAGATCACACGGTTGCCTTCTCCGTCCGAGACACCGGCCGTGGCATGCCGGAATCGCAGTCGCGCTGGCTGTTCGAGCGCGATCCCAGCACCGGGCGCAGCGCCGGCCTCGCGCTCTCGATGGTGCGCGACGTCATCGCGGCGCACCGCGGCCGCGTCGACGTCGAGAGCGAGGTGGGCGTCGGGACTACCATCACGTTGCGCGTCCCGCGCCTTCACGCCTGAGGCTAGGTAAAGAGGCAGTGAGTCGTGGCGCAAGGCTCGCCGGTCCGTGCGCGGCGGCTTGTCGGCGCATCGTCGCCGTCGAAACGCCCTACCTGCTGGTCGATACTATTCTTGATGATTTCCTGATCGATTTCTGGCTAAGCCGATGCGAATGCAGTCGCCCGACGTGGCCCCCTCGCACGCTACGCCCGTGGGCACGGAGCCGCCCCAGCACGGTTCCTTCGCCCTTCTCTGCTTGGGCGCGCTCGGCGTCGTCTACGGCGACATCGGCACGAGTCCGCTCTACACCTTGAAGGAGTGCCTGCTGGTCACCCAAGAGTCCGGTCCCGTGGTGCGGGAGGACGTCTTCGGCGTCGTGTCGCTGATCTTCTGGGCGCTGACGCTCGTCGTCACGGTGAAGTACCTGGTCTTCATCATGCGCGCCGACAACCGGGGCGAAGGCGGCATCTTCGCACTTCTGGCGTTGGTGCCCGAGCCGCTTCGCTCGCGTGGCTCGCAGGCGTCCTGGATCGCGGTGCTCGCCGTCGTCGGAGCGGCGCTCCTCTACGGTGACGGCGCCATCACGCCCGCCATCAGCGTGCTGAGTGCGGTCGAGGGCCTGAAGATCGCGCGGCCGGGTCTCGAAGAATACGTGGTGCCGCTCACGGTGGTCATCCTCATCGGTCTGTTCGCCATGCAGCGCTTTGGTACCGCCGCGGTAGGCAAGCTGTTCGGTCCGGTCATGGTGGTCTGGTTCACGACGCTGGCGGTGCTCGGCATCGTGCACATCGCCCGTTACCCCGACATCCTCGCGGCCGTCTCCCCGCACCACGCCGTGAGCTATTTCACGCGCCACGGCTGGCATGGATACTTGATCCTCGGGTCGGTCGTGCTCGCGATCACGGGCGGGGAAGCCCTGTACGCCGACCTGGGCCACTTCGGCATTCGCCCGATCCGCATGGCGTGGACCTTCTTCGTCATGCCGGCGTTGATGCTCGCGTACTTCGGCCAAGGTGCCCTCGTGCTCCAGCATCCCGACGCAGCCGAGAATCCATTCTTCGCGATGGTGCCGGCCGGCAACTGGACCGTCGTCCTGGTGGTTCTGTCCAGCATGGCCACGGTCATTGCATCCCAGGCGCTCATCTCCGGCGCCTTTTCGCTCACCCGGCAGGCCATGCAGCTCGGGTACTTTCCACGGGTCACCGTTCGGCACACGGCACGCGACGCGGAGGGACAGATCTTCATTCCGCAAATCAACACGCTGCTCATGGTCGGCTGCATCACGCTCGTGCTCGTGTTTCGTAGCTCGACCCGTCTGGCCGCCGCGTACGGCATTGCAGTGACCGGGACCATGGCGATCACGTCGATGCTCTACTACGTCGTCGCGCGCTCGACCTGGGGCTGGAGCGTAGCCAAGGCGCTGCCATTGCTCGTGCTCTTTCTCGCCATCGACCTCGCGTTCTTCGGCGCGAACCTTTTCAAATTCGCAGATGGCGGATACGTGCCGGTCCTGATCGCGGCCGCCTTCATTGCCAGCATGCTGCTCTGGAGCCGCGGCCGTTCATTGATCGTAAAACGCTACCTCGAACGCTTCCCCAGTCTCGACGAGGCGTATGCCCGCCTGGAGCAGCGGCTCGTTGCGCGCGTTCCCGGCACCGCAATCTTTCTGGCGTCGAGCGTGCAGCTCATGCCGCCGGCGTTGATGCATCACGTGGAGCGCAACCGCGTGCTGCACGAGAACGTGCTGCTGCTCACCGTGCGCACGCTCGACGTTCCACACGCCGCGGAAGACGAGCGTCTCACGATTACCTCACTGCCCTTGGGTTTTCATCGAGTCGTTGCTTGTTGTGGGTTCATGGAACATCCGAACGTCCCCGCCTTCGTGCTGGCCAGCTGCGAAAAGCTCGCGGTGCCGCTCGAGCCCGAAAACGTGACGTACTACCTCGGGCGCGAAGCAGTCCAGGCCAGCAGCGCCGGCGCCATGGGACGACTCGCGGAGCGCATCTTCTCGTTTTTGCAGCGCAACACCGAGTCAGCCGACCGCCACTTCGGGATCCCGCCGGGTCAAATCGTCGAGCTCGGCTCGCAGGTCGATCTGTAGCTCGCGGCGGGCGCTCCGCTCGCCGAGGCGAGTACGCGATTCGGACGACGTTGACGTTGTCTTGATACGGCACCTGGTAGGCCGTCACCCAATGGTCAAAGGTACATTGCTCGTCGCCGCGTCGCTTCTCGTGCCGTCGATGGTGTGGGCGCAGGCCCAGAACGGACCCGCTTCCGAGCCGGCTGCCGCCACGGCCGGGACCGCCGCTCCTGTCGACGCTCCCGTCGCGCCTGCTTCCTTCACGCCTCCCGTGGCCGAGGCGACCGCCGTGGCGCCGCCTCCCAGCGCGCCCGTCATGGTGCCGACCAGCGTGCCCCCGACCGGCACCAACGCGTCGTCGGGCCCTGGACGCGAACAGCCGTTTTCCGATGACTTCACGTGGATGAACGGGCAAAGCCGTCAGAAGGAGTTTCCGCTCAAGTTCAACGAGATCGTCACGCTGAGCGCCTACCTCGACGCGTACTACGCGGTATCGAGCAACGCACCGAAGGACAACACGCTGACCGGCAGTGCGTCGGTCGGTCGCGTCAACGAGGCGCAGATCAACCTCGCGTCGATCGGCGTCGACCTGAGCTACAAGAACGTGCTCGGGCACTTCTCGCTGCAGGCGGGCAACATGCTCAACATCGTGCAAGACCTCGACGGCACGGTCAGCAAGGGGCGCTCGCTCACCGCATCGAACCTGCGCTACATCCGCGAAGCCACACTCGGATACCACTTCGACGTGCACCATGGCCTCAACGTCGAGGCGGGCATCTTCATGTCGTACATGGGTCTCGAGAGCTACCTGCTCGCCGAGAACTGGAACTACACGCGCTCGATGGTGTGCGATCACACGCCCTTCTATTTCCAGGGCGCCCGGGTGCAATACTTCCCGTCGAAGAACGTGAAGATCGAGCCGTGGGTCATGAACGGCTGGCAAACGTACGGCCGCTGGAACGGGCTGCCTTCGGTCGGCGCCGCCGCGCGCTGGAGCCCATACGAGTCCGTGTCGTTGCTGTCCAACTTCTACGTGGGCACCGACACGAAGAACGAGCGTGACCGCGTGCGCTTCCACAACGACCACAGCATTCTCGGCCGCTACTACAACGCGCCGAGCGCCAAGGGGCTCTCCAAGCTCGCCTTCAGCATCAACAACCACATCGGCTTCGAGAGCGGCGGCGCAGGACTGCCCGGACCGAACAAGGCGCACATGGTCGGCACCTCCGTTGCGCACCGCGCGTCGTTTTACCGGGACCACCTGCACTTCGCGATCCGGGGCGAGCTGTTTTCGAATCCGTCGCGCTACCTCGCGCAGTACCCGCCGCCCGGCTTTGCGAGCGGCGAAGGCACGAATCTGCGCATGTGGGGGTTGACCACCACTCTCGAGGTGATGCCCACGAGCTTCATGAGCATCCGAGCCGAGCTCGTCTATCGTCGATCCGACTCGGCGTATTTTGCCGGCGGCCGAGGCACCA
>JAYUXI010000435.1:0-3500 GCA_043753085.1 Myxococcales bacterium
ATCTGCAGCATCCTCCTGCTGGCGTACGCCGCCAGCTCAGCGGCTGGGTGGATCAGTTTCTGAGCGGCGAATGGATCACTTTCCGAGCGGCGCGATCAGGGCCCGCTGGCTATTGTCCCGAGCGTGCGGACTTTGGAGACCGAGACGACGAGACGATGGATGCCGGCGACGTGAAAGGGCCGGCTTGCCCCCAAACGCTAGTGGCCGCCGCCGCGTTCTCGGCGGCGCCGGTGAAGAACTGCCCGCCCCTGTGCTGGGGCGGAGGCGTGACCGTGTCGACCTGGGACCCGCTTCGCCATGGCGGGGCCCGCGATGGCGTTGGAGGAGGCCGCAGCCTTTGCCGCGCCTTCCGTGGCGACCGACTGGGGCGCGTCTGACCATCGGAGCCCGCAGTCTGCGCGGTACGTCTTACCGGCGATGAACGCTCGGTGTAGTCGGCCCGCCCTCGCGGTGGCCCTGTTACTGGATGACGCAGTCGCCGAGCTGCGGGCTGCCGATGACCATGCCGCTACCCTTGCACTGCACCCGCACCGCTTCTCCTTTCGACAGCCGGCCGGCCTTGGGCTTCTCGCTGTCCTCCAGGTTGGCGTCGATGGTTTGGAACTGGTTCGACGTCGCGAGGCGGAGCACGATGCTGTCCGTGAAGTCCTTGTCGATGCTGGCGATCTTGCCGGTTACCAGCAGTGCTTTGCCCTTGTAGCGTTCATCCGCCGAAACCTCGTTCGCCTCGTAGGCGGCAAAGAGTTGCGCTGCGCTGACGTTCACCGCGGTCGGCTTCGGTGCCGCGGCGGGCGTGGGAGTTGGCTTGGACTCGGGGCTGGCCGCAGTAGGGGTCCCGGGCGTCGCCGTGGTCGCCGTTGCTTGGCCGCTCTTGTTCGCCGCGCCGATGCCCGCGATTACGACGCAGCCGCCAAACATGCAGAGGGCGACAAGGCCGACCTTCGCCATGAAGCCCATCGGCTTCTTCGGCGGCGGTCCGTAGCCCTGTGGCGGGGGCCCGTACCCTTGGGGCGGGCCGTAGCCCGGAGGGGGCCCCTGACCCTGCGAGGGCGGTCCGTATCCCTGTCCGTAGTTCGGCGGCGGTTGTTGCATCAATTCGTCTCCTTGTGCCTGTCGAGTGAATGCCAGCGACGACGAATACCGTACTAGTACGGTGGTGACTAGTACGGTCCGGCGTGACCGTTCGTGTCGTGGCTACTCCGCGCGCGGCAGCACCAAGAAAGTGGCGATCAGCGGCCCGAGGAGCACCGCGCGTGAAGGCAAGCCTCATGCGACTGGGCAAGCGTGTGAGAGCCTTACGAAAAGATAAGGGCCTCACGCAGGAGGAAGCCGCGGAGCGCGCCTCGCTCGATGCCAAGCACCTGCAGATGATCGAAGGCGGCCGCACGAATGCCACGGTGGCGTCCCTCGTCGGTATTGCCCGCTCGCTCGGCGTCACGCTGTCTCAGTTGTTCGAGGGCGTGTAGCGCGTGTCACCGTGCCGTGATCGGGAGTAGGTCCAACCCATGCACCCAACGTTGCGAGAGTTCTTTGCTCACGCTCACGATGCTCTCGTCGCCAGCATGAGGGCGAGCGGCGGCCTCTCGAGCGCCACGAAGGGCTCTAATCGAGAGACAGAGCTTCGCCGGCTGCTTCAGGCTTTCTTGCCACCGGTGGTGCGGGTCGTTCCTGGCGATCTGATCGACTCGTACGGGCGCTCCGGAGGGCAGTTCGATGCTCTGCTAGTCCATCAATCCGCTCCGGTGGTGGCACGTGCACCGGACGACCACGCGGTCGTCCTCGCGGAAGGGGTCGTTGCCGCGCTGGAGGTGAAATCGAATCTCGCTTCGCAATGGTCACAGGTCCAAGAGAAGTGGCGGAAGCACCTGCAAATCCGCCGTTACGAGGCTCCACCAAAGCGCGGTGAGGCCATCCCCTTCGTCGTGCTCGGTCTCAATGGCTGGGCGTCGGAGCAGACCCTTCTCGAGAAGGTCGTGGAGCTGGCACGCGAGATCAGCGACGAGGAACGGCCAATGCTGTTCATCGCAACTTTGGACCCGCCGATGCTGGGCTACCTTGAGCAGCAGCCGAACCGAGCGGGCGCGAGAGAATATCCAGCCGAGGACCGCGGCTACCTGCTCGCTGTTCTCTGGTCCAGCCTCTCCGAGTGGAGCCGCGCCCTTCTGTATCGGCAAATCCCTTGGGAGGCCTACCTGCTCGACCCTGCTCGACCGCTGATCGGCGGGGCCGATATCGCCGCCGGCGAAACCGCATCTCAGGCGAGTGGCTCAGAACCGCGGTAGAATTGCTGGATGGCCAAGCGACCTCCGCCCGGTCGGTGCGTTCACTGCCTGGCGACGTTCGACGTGCTCACCTGGGACCATGGTTTCCCGGTCAGTTGGTACCCCCACGGGCCCTCCGCCGAAAAGCCGAAAGCGCCGAGCTGCGTAGCGTGCCAGCAGGAGATCGAACGGAGCGAGCGCGCGGCCTTGCTGCCGCTCGCTCTGGGCCTTGGTCCCACTGAGGCCGCTAGCTTCGGAGTTCCCCAGGCGGCACTGCGAAGCATCTCGCCAGAGCTGGCGACGACCGAACGCGAACGCGAGGCGCGACAACGACGTCGCGACGAGGTCCTTCGTAAGCTGATGAGACCGGCTTCGTCCGAGGGAGCGTTGCCAGGTTGGCGGGCGGAGGATGTTGGCAGCGGTGAGCTGGCGCTGCCCCTCAGCAAGGTCGACTTGGTCGTCGTAGGAAAGAAGGTTGCCCGAATCGCCCTCTGGTTTCTGCGTGAAAAGCAATTCGTCGAAACCTCCCATCGTCTGTCCGTGCACGTGGTCGACCACGTGACGGTTGGTGGCGTGGACGCTCTAGTCAGGCGGGGGGATTCTCGCGAGATCGCGCCTGGCGCGCGAATTACCGTCCGCACGGCGGCTGACGACGCACGAACCCACCTCCTGCTTTTCGAGCTGTGGGACCGACTTTACTTTCATTGCTCGGTCGTGCCCGTAGAGCACTCGGAACCGACCCCGACCTAGCCGCGAGTCCCCTTCGTTATGCCCGCGGTCGCGTGCCCACAGCCTTCCGCGGAGGGGGTGGGGTCGTTCCCCGTTTTCGATGACGTCAACCGGCCCGATTCCCATGCTCGCGAGAACTGCCTCGAATCGGCAAGAACCTGCGGTCGTCGAAGAAGCGCGAGGCTCGCCCCCGGGCCCCGCGGTCACCCGGCTCTCTGCACCAGCGCACGGGCCTCGGACCCCGGTCTCCGCGCCGGCGCGCGACGACCACACCTGGCCCGGGACACCCGCGAGACCCGAAAGCACGGCTCGTGCCGATGGCATGTGCGGTGCACGTCGACTGCATGGACCACTCCCAGTGCGGCAGGTTTGCGGTCATCGAACGTTTGCATGTCGACCGCGCAGTGCTCGGACGGCTCGTGGAATGGGCGGCGGCGCGCGGCATTCCCACGGAGGCCGCCATCCAGCTCGCCATCTGCAGCTTCAACGAGAAAGTAAGCGTCCCTCCGT
>JAYUXI010000436.1:0-3496 GCA_043753085.1 Myxococcales bacterium
CTGGACTCCTGGCTCGCTCGCAGCGTGCTGCTCGCGGCGCTGGGCCTGCTCCTCGGCGTCGGCGTGCTCAAGTCCTTCATCAAAGATCCAACCGCGAACGCCAAGATGGATCAGACGATCGCTCGTCTCGCCCCGAAGCAGGGCGTGTTGGGGCTGATCGGGATCGGCCTCGGCATCTGGACGGTGATTTCGAGCGTTCTTTTCATGGGCTGAGCCTCCCACTCCTCGCTCGATGGCCGCTCGCAGCCGTGTGGAAGTCGCGGGTGGCCATGCTCGACGAGTCGCGCGCCGGCTCTGCCTGGGACGCGCCCGTCGAGATCGAGCAGCATTCGATCTCGTTCGAAGAAGTGAAGCTCACTCTCGTCGATCGCAAACGCGGCACGCGCTAGAAGGGGTCAGATGATCGCTCCGCACACCTTCGAAGACGTATTGGTCGCCATCAAGCCGTATCCCAAGCGGCGCGTCGCCGTGGCGGTCGGCCAAGACGAAGCGGTGCTCGAGGCGGTGGCGCGCGCGGAGCAGCACGACGTGGCGGACTGCATCCTCGTGGGCGACGCCGACAAGATCAGAGCCGCAGCCGACGCGGTGGGAGCCGACATCTCCAAGGCCGACGTCGTCGACGAAAAAGACGTGTCAGCCGCCGCGCGGAAGGCCATCGCGATGGTGTCGTCGGGCGAGGCGCACATCGCCATGAAGGGCAAGCTGCACACCGACGACTTCTTGCGCGCGGTGCTCGACAAGGAGGTGGGTCTGCGCAGCGGTCGTTTGCTCAGCCACGTCTTCGTGCTCGAGGTACCGCTGCCCACGCGGCGCCTGCTCTTCGTGACCGACGGCGCCATGAACATCGCGCCGAACTTCGAGGAGAAGGCGCAGATCGCCAGCAACGCCATCGCGCTCGCGCGCCTCTTCGGCGTCGACCAACCCCGCGTCGCCGCGCTGGCCGGTGTCGAGCTGGTCAACCCCAAGATGGCCGCCACGCAAGACGCGGCGATCCTCACGCTGATGAGCCACCGCGGCCAGTTCACGGCGGGCGTCCTCGAAGGTCCTCTCGCGCTCGACCTCGCGGTGAGCCCCGAGGCCGCGAAGACCAAGGGCGTGGACAACGAGGTAGCTGGCAAAGCCGACATCTTGCTGATGCCCACGCTCGAGGCCGGCAACATCATGGTCAAGTGCTTTTCCCACCTGGCCGGGGGCCGCACGGCCGGCCTGGTCGTCGGCGCCAAAGCGCCCATCGTGCTCACCAGCCGCAGCGACTCGTCCGAATCGAAGTTCTTCTCGATCGCCTGCGCGGTGTACGCCGCCAACCTCGAGTCGGTCCGCGTCAAGATGGGCAAGATGCGCGGCTAGGCGCGCACAGCGCACGCGGCCACGCACCATCACGTGGAACGAATCGAGCAGCCCGCACGCCACCTCGGTTGCCGGCGGCGGCGAACCGGGCGTGCGACGTGCATCCCCGAGCATTGCCGCGAGCGTCCATGGCGACGAGTAGCGGCGTCGTAGCAGCACTGGCGTGGCCAGGAGCCGCGGAGTACGCTCGCGGGCGTGCTTCGTGGCCGCGATACGTCCCTTGCTGCTCACCAGGTGCAGCTGCGTGCCTACCGCGACATGGGGCCCGAGGCCCGGGTGCGCCTCGCGTTCGAGATGAGTGAGGACGCACGCGCCATCAGTCGCGGCGGTATCGCGAGGCGACATCCGGACTACGGGCCAGAAGAAATCCAGAGAGCCTTCATCGCGCTGCTTCACGGCGTCGACGTGGCGCGCAAGCTGTGGCCCGGCATCGAGATCCCCACGCCGTGAGCGCTACGCCACTCCTGGCACGGTGCGTCGCGGCGTTCGAGAAGCTGGGCGTGCCATACATGCTCGTGGGCTCCTTCGCGAGCTCTCATCACGGCGCGCCGCGCACGACGCAAGACATCGACGTGGTGGCCGATCCCTCACTCGCGATGTTGGACGGCTTCGTCGCCGAGCTCGCGGGCCCCGACCTCTACCTCGATGCTGAAGTAGCCCGCGATGAGCTTCTCCGCCGCGGCCAGTTCAACGTGATTGACGCGGAGAGCGGCTGGAAGGTCGACGTGATCATCGCCAAACGTCGGCCCTTCAGTCGCGCGGAGCTGCAACGACGCATCCGAACGGCCATGCTGGGTGTGGAGTTGTACGTGGCATCTGCGGAAGACACCCTGCTCGCGAAACTCGAGTGGGCCAAGCTCGGCGAATCCGAGCGACAGCTACGAGACGTGGCGGGAATCGTGCAGTTGCAGGGGGCATCGCTCGACCATGACTACATCGAGAGCTGGCTCGACGACCTCGGTGTGCGCGATCTGTGGCGCAAGGTGAAGGGAGAAGCGAACCGCTGAATCAACGCCGACCGCGGCTGCGCGCGGACGTATGCGGATGTCAGCGCAGCGGACACTCGAGGCTGGGCGCCGCGAACCCCGCGATGATCTGCGTGATGGGATGCCCGGGCACGAACGAGCCGGGCGCCAGCACCTCCCATTCGATGCCATCGGTGCTGCGATAAAACTGCTGGCGCTCGTACCAGACCTGCCAGCCGCCACGCACCGCGACGAAGGTTCCAGACGCGCCACGGGCGACGGCAGCGATGTCCACACCGGGCGTACCAGCCGATGCGATCCAGTCCATGGCGTCGATGCTGCGCCAGCGGGTGGAGCCCGACCACACGTAGAAAGCGCCGTCCGAAACGAGCGCGGGCGAGCTGAAGCTTTCTGCGGGCTTGGCGTAGGTCCAGGTTTCGCCGCCGTCGATCGAGCGACACACCGAGCCGTCGCTCTGGGTCATCACCGTGATGCCAGCGTCCGACACGATGCCGGTCACCTGGTGCGAGCACTCGGCCGGACGGGTGGCGGACGCGTGCCACGTGGCCGCGTCGTCTTCCGTCCAGACGATGTCGCGCGCGTCGCCGCTCTCGAGGGAGATCAAGAAGCGTCCGCGTCGACCGGCTACCGCCGGCACGAAGGCGATGCGGCGCACGTTCCCCACGGACGAACCCACGTCGCCGGCGGCGCTCCACGAGTTGACAGCGCCGCCTTCGACGGAGACCATTGGCGTACGCTCGTTGGCCACCACTCGGCCGTTGCCGTAGGCCAACCCTGCGAAGGTATGGCCCGGCAAGACGTCATCCCAACGAACGCCGTCTCGCGTCCTGCGCACGACTCCCGCGTAGCCCCAGCCGTACGTAGCCAGGAACGAACCTTCGGCTTCCACCAGTCCGACCGAGGACCACGCATGATGATCGCACTCGATGTTGTTCGGCGACGTGTCGTCCCAGCAGCGGGCGTCGGGCAGCTCGGACCGATCGGCGATCCAGGTACGGCCGTCGTCGCACGAAATGGTGGTGCGGCCAAGCTTGCCCTGCGCCAAAAAAATCGGGACTCGCGTTGGGCCGGCTTCCACGGCGCCATCTGGCGCAGCCGGAGCCGCGTCCGGGCTCGCGGGACGCGCGGTCGATGCATCGTTCGGCGCCGGCAACTCGGACGGC
>JAYUXI010000437.1:0-3495 GCA_043753085.1 Myxococcales bacterium
TACGATCCGCTCTCGTTCCCGATCCGCTTCGACCAGAGCCAGAAAACCACGGGCGCCACCGAGAACCTGATCGCGCTGTCGATGAACTACGAGCGCGGCCCCCTGGCCCTGCTCGCCGCCGGATACATGCGCTTTGCACGTGATGCCAGCGAGTCGCCCACCTCGTACCAGAAGTACGACGAAGGCATCGCCGTCGTGCGCCCGCAGGTGTTCTTCACGGACAACCTGGGCCTCGCAGTCGAAGGCAGCTACCAGGCGCGGCGCTACGCCGGCCAGCAGACCGGCGCCACCGACGGCAGCCCGCTGGTCGCGTCGCTGGTGCGCGGCTCGATCATGCCGTTCGTGTCGGCCAGCGGCCGCGGTTCGTTCCGCAAGCCCACCTTGGGGCTGCTGTACTCGCTCACTGGCCGCAACGGCGGAGCTCGCTCGCTGTACGCGCCCGACGATGTCTATTCGCGTCGCTCGGCCGAGCACTACCTGGGCTTCACCTGCGAGTGGTGGTTCAATCAATCCTCGTATCCCTGATCCCCGGCCGCATGAACGCTCGCATCTCTCCTGTCCAACGCTTCACCGCGCTCGCCGTCACGGCCGTGGGTCTGTGCGCCTCGCTCGCCAGCTGCGTGGGCATCCCGGAAGAGGGCCAGCCGATCGCGATCTCCACGCACGTCGACGACTGGCGGGACGAGGTCATCTACCAGGTGCTCACCGATCGTTTTGCCAACGGCGACGTCAACAACGACTACCGCGTACAGGCCGGCGCGCTGGCCCGCTACCAGGGCGGCGACTTCCGCGGCATGACCGAGCACCTCGATTACCTGCAAGAGCTCGGCGTCACCGCGCTGTGGATCTCGCCCTTCGTGAAAAACGTCGAGACCGACGCCGACGTCGACGCGTACCACGGCTACTGGGCGCAGGATCTCACCGAGCTGAACCCGCACATGGGCGACCTCACGTCGCTGCGAACGCTGTCGCGCGCGGCGCACCAGCGCGGCATGAAGATCATCCTCGACATCGTCACCAACCACATGGGTCAGGCGTTCTTCTACGACATCAACTTGAACGGCAAGCCCGACATCAACGTCGGCGGCAACGGCACCACGTCGAGCCTCACGCAGATCACCGAATACGATCCGGACTTCGATCCCACGGGCGTGCAAGCGCGCACGTCGCTCGGCCCCGCCGGCCGCGCGCCGCTGATCTTCATCGACGATCCGTCGATCAACCGAACGCCGCCGCGCCCCGGCATCCTGGGCCGCGCCGAGGGCTATCACGGCCTCGGTCGCATCTACGACTACGACGACAAGGTCAACAACCAGACCGAGCTCGGCGACTTTCCCGGCGGCTTGAAGGACATTGCCACCGAAAACCCGGAGGTGCGCGAGACGATGATCGACTCGTTCGCCCGCTGGGCCGAGCTCGTGGATCTCGATGGCTTTCGCATCGACACCGTCAAACACGTCGAGCATCGGTTCTGGGAAGTGTTCGCCAAGGGGGTGCGCGAGCGCCTGGCCAGGAGCGGCAAGAACAAGTTCTTCATGTTCGGCGAGGCGTTCGACGGCAACGACGAGCTGCTTGGCAGCTACACCGATCCCGGCCAGCTCGACAGCGTGTTCTATTTCTCGCAGCACTACAGCGTCTACCGCGACGTGTTCATGAACGCGCACCTGCAAGGCCAGCAAGGCGGCACGCAGCGCATCGCCGATCTGTGGGCCCAGCGCGAGACCAACTACAACGGCGAGCCGCAGCCCGGCGGCATCGGCGTGGCGCCACGCAAGGCGCTGGTGAACTTCCTCGACAACCACGACGTCGCGCGGTTCTTGTTCAGCAGCGCCGGCGACAAGCTCGCCCTGCGCAACGCGCTCACGTTGCTCATGACCGAAGACGGAATTCCGTGCCTGTACTACGGCACCGAGCAAGAGCTCGCCGGCGGCAACGATCCGGCCAATCGCGAAGTGCTGTGGAACACCGGCTTTTCCACGAGCGGCGACACCTTTCGGCATTTTTCCAAGCTCGCCCGCCTGCGCAAGGCCTACCCCGCGCTGCGCCGCGGCGACTTGAAGATCGTTTGGTCGAGCGCGCGCACCGCCGACGAGTCGGACGCCGGCATCTTCGCCTTCGAGCGCACCGGCGGCGACGCGGGCGACGCGTACGCCCTCGTGGTGCTCAACACCAACGCCCGCCATGACTCCAGCACGGCCTTCGAGGGTGCGCCCATGGTCGTGAGCCTGGCGGGCGTCACCTTGGTCGACGTGCTCGGTCCTGGCGGGCAGAGCGTCCCCGTCGGCGACGATGGTGCTCTCGAGCTCACGCTGCCGGCGCAGAGCGCGGTCGTTCTCGTTCCCGAGAACCAGCGCACGTCGGACTGACGCATGCAGGGGGACGGCGGCTGCAAACTGACGCGGATCGAAAAGTCGTTCGGGGACTCGCGCATTCTTGCGGGCATCGACCTGGAAGCCGCCGCGGGTAGCTTCGCAGTGCTGGTGGGTCCCAGCGGCTGCGGAAAAAGCACCTTGCTGCGCATTCTAGCCGGCCTCGAAGACGCGGACGCGGGCGTGATCACCATCGATGGGCGCGACGTGACCAAGCTGCCGCCGCGCGAACGCGACGTGGCGATGGTGTTCCAGAGCTACGCGCTGTACCCGCACCTCACGGTGAAGGACAACCTGGCCTTCGGGCTGCGTCTGCGCAAAACCCCAGAGGCAGAGATCGCCACGCGCATCGGCAAGGCCGCGAGCATGCTTGGGCTCGATGCGCTGCTCGCACGCTATCCCAAACAGCTTTCGGGCGGACAGCGCCAGCGCGTCGCCATGGGCCGCGCCATCGTGCGCCGCGCCAAACTGTTTCTGTACGACGAGCCGCTGTCGAACCTCGACGCCGCGCTTCGTGCCGACGTGCGCGTGCAGATCCGCCAGCTGCACGATCAGCTCGGCGCCACCAGCGTGTACGTCACCCACGACCAAGTCGAGGCCATGACCCTCGCCGACACGCTCTGGGTCATGAACAAGGGCCTGGTCGAGCAGAGCGGCGCCCCGCTCGAGGTCTTCGCGCGACCTGCGTCCACGTTCGTCGCCAAGTTCCTGGGCTCGCCGCCGATGAATTTGCTGACCGGTGGAAGCGTGCAAGATGCATTCGTGCGTGGCCCAGGCTTCGCGCTCGACGTGGACGCCGCGCGCTATCCGCGCGCTGCGGGCGCGGTCACCGTCGGCATCCGGCCCCACCAGCTCGTGCTCGACTTGGCCGTCGAGCAGCACGGCGCTCGGGTGCGCGCCGAAGTCCGTTTCGTCGAGCGCCTCGGCCCCGAAAGCTTCGTGCACGCCGTCGTCGGCGACGCCAAGTTCGTCGCGCGCCTCGGCGCCGAGCAGGCCGAAGCGCGCGGCCTGACCGCCGGCGAGGTCGTGACCTTCACGGCGCGCCCCGATCACGTGCACCTGTTCGACGCCAAGACTGGCCGCGCGTTCGACGCATCATGAGGCGGCTCTGGCTCTGGCTCGGGCT
>JAYUXI010000438.1:0-8535 GCA_043753085.1 Myxococcales bacterium
TGACGCTACCCTCCGTCTTCGAGCTCCACCTCGATTTCGCCGTTCGGTGAAGACGCGGGCGCGGCAGCAGGCACGACCCGCAGCGGCCATGCGCGCTTCGGCCGCGCCAGCGCCCAGATCACCACCAGCACCGAGACCAGACCGAGCCCAAACATGCGGATCACGGGCAGGGGCACGGATGGCTGCAGTCGGGGAGCGCGTTTCGGCTTCGCCATGTCAACGGGTCGGGTCTACCGTCCTCACGGAAGGCATGCGCCGGATCTTTTCGTCCGCCGTCATCAGCGTCGCGCCGAAGACGAGCGCGGTGGCCAGGATGAAGCGGTCGCCCGGTTCACGATGCATTCCCAAGCGCGCTGCCGTCATCGCGACCGTCCCGTCGATCGGAAGCTCGTCGATGTTGGCGCGTAGCACGATCTCACGCGCCTGCGCGATGGTGGTGCCGAGGCGGATGCGGCCAGCTTCGGCCAGCATCTCTAGCTCCCAGAACGTGATGGCCGAAACGTACGCCCCGCGTGCTGCCTGCTGGCGCGCCTTTTTGCCCAGCTTGGGCGAGTCCGTCACGAGCCAGACGAAGGCGTGCGTGTCGAGCAGCAGCACTCAGCGCTTCGCCTTTCTCGAGCTGACGGGCCACTCGGGCAACGAAAAGTCCTCATCGATCACGTCGACCGCACCGGCCAGGCAGCCGAGGGCGGAGGGCCGGGCGCCTTCCATGGAGAGCAGCCGCGCCACGGGCTGACCACGTTTGGTGATGACGATGGTGGTGCCGTTTTGCGCCACTTCGTCCATGAGCGCCAAGCACGTTTGTTTGAACTCGGCTGCTTGCACCGTCCTGACCATCCTTCGAGGCTAGACGTCTCGAGTGGACATGTCAAAACCGAGTGCGGTAGGCTGCGCTCGTGCTTCGTCATCTTCTGTGGACTTCGCTCGCCTTGGTGCTCGCCTGCGGGCGCGGCACGCCAGACGCGGCCACGCCCGATCCACGCGGCACCCTCAAAATCGGTCCAGCCCCCCGCCCGGAGTGGTCGTACTGGCAACCCGTCGAGCTCACGCTGCGCCCGCTAGCCGAGCGTGAGAGCTCGCTTGCGTTTCCGCTGCAAGAGAGCGACGTCCTTGGGCTGCCGCCCGGCGCCGAAGGAACCGCACTACGCGAGAACGGGCTCGTGCTCGCAGCCGCGCGAGCCCAGCGCGTGGCCGGGGTGTACCGCGAGCTGGCGGCGCGCGGAGTACCCGTGCTGGTCACCGCCGATTCGCTGTACTTTGCAACTCACCTGGCGCTGGACCGAGCGCTCGACGACGTCGAACGTGGCGTGCTCGCCAGCGATCTGCAACTCGTGCTCGACAAGTCCTACGTGCGCCTGAGCACCGAGGCGCTGACGTCACCGCCGGATCTGGTCGCCGCCTACCGGCTGGCCCGCGCGGTGCTCGGCGTGGCCTTGGTGCTGCTGGACGAGAAAACCCACCGGGTGCCGCCCGACCTGCAGGCCATCGTGGCGGCCGAGGCGGGGCTCGTACGCAGGCACGTCGGCTTCGCGCAGAGTCCGCTGTTCGGCTTCACGCTCGATTACGGCGCGCTCGCGCCCGAAGGTGCCGCCACCTCGCGCGGCGCGCTCGGGGGGCCGCACCTCGCGCTCTCCTGGCTGGCTGCCGCACCGTTTGCCATCGCCGCCCGCAGCGAGGTGCGCGAGAGTCCGGTGTCGGTGGCCCGTTCGCGCGACGCGGTGCGCGCCGCGCTCTTGCTCGCCAACGCGAGCGATCCGCAGAACGATCGCGCCATCGCCGGATCCTACGACCGCTTCCGTGCGGCACTGCGTTTCGAGCTCGGCCCCAGCGACGACACGTCCCTGGCCGAGCTGGCCAAGGTCGCCGAAAGCGTCGGCATTGCCGTGTCGGACCGGCGCTCGTTCGCTTCGCCAGTTCGCGCGGACAAACTTCGTCACGCGCTCTTCGCCAGGCGCGAGGTGCAGGTGTACGACGGCGTGTTCGCGCTCGCCGCGCCGCGCTCGGCCAGTAGCGCCAAGCTCGGACGCTCCGCGTCCAGCGTGCGTGTCTTTGGCTCGTACGCTTCGGTCGACACGAGCGTGCTCGACGAGCTGCTATTTCCTCGCGTCGGTGCGCGACCAGCCGGTCCGGTGCACCCGCGCGCCTGGCGGAACGTGCGCGTACTGCCCAGCTCGCTCGATCTGCTGGCGTGGATGGGCAGCGCGCCCGCTCGCGCACAGCTGATGGCCTCCGGTGACGGTGAGTTCGACGGCTTCGACTCTGCCCTCACACGCGCCGGTACCTTGTATTCGAGCGCCGAGTCGCCGCGAGCGCACTCGTCGCTGTACGACTCCTGGCTCGACGCCACCGTTTCGTTCGTACACAAGAGTTACGCCGACGAAGCCGAGCCTGCCTTCGAGCGCCCCAGCTACGCCGTCCGCAAAGCGGAGCTCGCAGCCTGCGCGTGGGCGCTCGGTCGCCACGACGCCGAGCCCTTCGGTCGCGCAGCCAGCGTGCCCGGCGTGGTCGTCGCGGGTGCGCCTCAAGTCGGTGAGGTTTACATCGAAGCCAACCCGGAGTCGTACGTGCGGCTGCAAGCGCTGGTGCGCCAAGCGCAGCGTGGTTTCGCGGCGATGGCGCTCGCGTCGAAGACCGGTGCCGGCCTGGCCGCGCTGCGCGAGGTCGATGCGTTGCTGGAGGTAGCGGTCCGCGCGTCCGCAGCCGTGGTGAACGGAACGACCCCGCCGGAAAAGCTGAGCACGTTGCCGCTGGGATTGGCAGCGTTCGAAGAGCGCTACGGGGCGGGAGAAGCAGGCTCGCCCAGCCTCGTGGCCGACGTTCATGCAGACGCCAACAGCAACCGCGTGCTGCACGTGGGGACAGCCTCCGTGCGCGAGCTGGCCATGGTGATGACCCGCCATGGCACCGACGCCGGGCTGGTGGTGGTTCGCGGGCCGGCGCTCAGCTTTCGCGAGCACGTGCAGGATGCAAAGGAACGCCTGGACGACGCAGGCTGGCAGCAGCTACTCGCCGGGGGCGTGCTCCGGCCGGAGGCCCCCTTCGAGTGACGGCGCAACGCCGACCGCACACGGGAGTACACCCGGCTTCGCGCTTCGAGGAAAGAGCACGCCGCGCGTGCGAGGCGCGCCAGCCCAAGCTATTCTCTCTTTCATGGTGCACACCTCGCGTCGTTCGTTTCGCTTCCACGGCGCCGGCCTGGGACTCATGCTGCTCGCCGCTGCCGCTCTCGGCACGGCATGTGGCTCGGACACCAACTCGACATTCGATCCGGACGCCAGCGCCGGGGTCGACGCCGGTGGCTCCTCGGGTGTCGTACCCCCCGGCTTCACCCCGGACGACTCGGGCGCGACCGACGCAGCGTCGTTGCCTCCGGGCACGATCCAGATCGTGTTGCGTGATTTCCAGCACTGGGCCGACGCAGATCCGACGCGCAATCCCGATTTCCAGAACGAGCTGCCGGGCCCAGCGCCGTGGATCGAGTGCATCGGCGAGTACGGAGTGGTCGAAGGTGACGGCAGCATCACGCAGCAGGCGTGTACCTTCCAGGCCAGCATCGTCGAGGATGAACTCGGCGCGGATCGAAAGCCAGTTTATCGCGAGTCGAACAGCTTCGACGGCCAGCCGGGCCGGACCGCCACCACGCATGGGCGCGCCGCCTTCGACGAGTGGTATCGAGACGTCCCCGGCAAGAACCTCCGCGCCGAGCAGATCCTGAAGCTGGAAGATCTCGGCAACGGCATCTACAGCTTCGACAGCGCCCGCACCGGCGTCGCGCTCGCCGCCGACGATGCCTCGAAACAGTTTTTTCCGCTCGACGGTCTCGGCTTCGGCAACACACCGGTCGACGTGACCGGCGAGCGATACCGGCACAACTACCACTTCACCACCGAGCTCCACACGACGTTCACCTATGCGGGTACGGAGAACTTTCGCTTCACCGGCGACGACGACGTGTTCGTGTACGTGAATGGCAAGCTGGTGATCGATCTCGGTGGCGTGCACGGCGTCTCGCAGCGGGAGGTCAGCTTGCCCGACGTAGCCGCGCGGATCGGCCTCGAGGTCGGTCGCGACTATCCGCTCGACTTGTTCCAGGCCGAGCGCCGTACGGTGGCCTCGAACATGCGCTTCGACACCACTCTGCGTCTTCGCGCGGTGGCGCCGCCAAAGTAGGCTGGCTGCGAAACGGAGCGCTCTGGATTGGCGGCACGCACAAGTGCGTGTGCTTGGCATCGTTGTCGAGCTGCAGGTGGCGTCCGGCGCGATTCACGTCGAGCATGCAGGCGGCGTCGGTGAATGGGTGCGATCAGCGGCGCTCGGACGGCTTGTTGGCGAGAGACGCCACGGGCAGCGGTTTCACGCGCGCCACCCGGCGTTCGCGAGACAGCGCGGTGAGCGCGCGGCACGCCAGCGGATCCGGACAGGGGCCGATCGGTCCGTCGGCCTTGGGCCACGGCACGGCGTGGGGAAGCGGCGAGGTGCGCACGTCGGGCCCGCGCCACGAGGGACCCACGGCGCCGAGCTGCGCTTCGCGCTCGGTGCCCACGGTGCCGGAACGAAACGTGACGGGAATGTCGGGCAAGAGTCCGGTGCGCTGCACGGGCGTGCCGTCGGGCAGCGCGTACAGCGACGTGGTGATGCGGAAGATGCCGAGCTTGGCGTCGTCGTCGATGTACTCCTGGATGCAGCCCTTGCCGAACGTGCGCGAGCCCACCAGCGGCGCTCGCCCGTACGCCGCGAGCGCGCCGGCCAGCATCTCGGCCGCGCTCGCCGTGCCCCCGTCGACCAAGGTAGCGAGCGGTCCGTCCCACAATTCTTCGGCGGGCACGTTGCGGGTGAGGTCGACCTCGGTGGCGTGCATTCGGTTCTGCATCGGAAACATCGGTCGTGCCGGCAAGAAGTACGCGAGCGCATCGAGCGCGCCATCCATTGCGCCGCCGCCATTGTCGCGGAGGTCGAGCACGACGCCGGCGACTCCCGGCTCGTTGCGTATGCCCGCCAGCGTCTGGCCGAGGTCACTGCCCAGGTAGTCGTACACGTCGTGGATGCGAATCACGGCCACCCGCCCCGAGCCGTACCGCAGGTACTCGAGCTCGAGCGCCGATGGGTAGTCGTCGGTGTCGAGCGTCTTCGGCGTGGCCACGCTGAGCCTGAGAACCTCGCCCTTGCGGTACACGGTGACGTCGGCGGCGTCCTTGCCTGCCAGCGCGGCAATCGAAATCTCGTCGATCTGTTCTGGCGGAAGGCTGCCGAGCCACAGGTCGTCGACCTTGAGCACTACGTCGTTGGTCTGCAGCGGTGGGAGCGCGCCGTCGCGAATGACAGCGCCGACCAGACTTGCGCCCGCATGCTGCCAGAGCACGAGCGGCCCCATGTCGAGCAGGTCGACATCGTAAATGCTGAGCGCCTCGTCCTTCGGGGCCCAGCCGCCGTGCGCGTCGACCAAACGAACGTACGCGCGGATGGCTGCAGTGCGCACCAATCCACCCCAGTCGTCCGGCTGCGTGTACGTGGGAAAGAGTCGTGGTTCGGTCGCAGCGAGCGCGGCGGTCAGGGTGGGATCTTGCAAGTGCTCGATGGCGGCGAACCGAGAGCCGAGCTCGTACGCGAACTCCTTGGCCGTGGTGGCGCCGGGCAGCACGTACAAGGCTACGTCTGCGCTGAGGAGCTTGGGTGCTCGCTTGCCGCGCTGGAACTCGGTTTCCAGCAGTCGCAGCTCGGTTTCGAGCGCGTGCCCAAGCTCGTTGCTGACCGGGCAACCCGGGCCCGAGCGCAGCTCCGCAAGGAGGGCCCCCGAACGCTTCTTGAGCAGCGGGGTGAGCGCCGCGCCTTTGCCGGCCGACCAATGGCCATACGGATCCAGCCAGTCGACGAGCTCGCGCGCGAAGTCGGCGTCCTTGGGTGCGCGCGGTTCGAACGCGAGCAGGCGTTCTGCGTGCGCGATCACGTCGCGGGCTTCGGCACAGGAGCTGCGGACGTGCTGGCCGCGCGGGGCGGGGAAGTCCGGTTGTTGCTCCTCCGGAGCGGCCGTGTCACGGACGGTGTATTCAACCACGCCCGTACCCGCGTCGACGTTGGCTCCCGAAGCAGCCCTGCGCTGCGTGTCCTTCGGCCCCTGCTCGCACCCGTGCAGCACGCCAAGCGCGATGCACAGGCCGAGGAGTTTCGTCGGGAGCACCCCGTGAGGATACAGCTTGTGTTCAGCTGGCTTCTGCAAAATCGGCCAGGCAGGTGCGGAGCTTGCTGCGAGCGCGCTCTTCGAGCTGCCGCACGCGTTCCTTGCTCACGCCAAGCTGCTGACCCAACGCCTGGAGAGTGACCGGATCCTCGACCATCATGCGCTGCCGCACGATGAACTGCTCGCGCTCCGAGAGCGTCGCCAGTGCGTCGTCGATGGCAAGACGAGAGAGGTCTGCGCCTTCGCGGTCCATGGTGGCCTGCTCGGGCGACGGACCGGCCGCGGCCAGCTTGGCCATCGCCGGAGAAGGCTCGCCCGCGGGGCCCGCCTCGTCGAGACTGGTCTCGCGCCGCGAGAGCAGCGGCAACAGCGTCTCTACTCGCTCTTTCGAGAGACCGCTGATCTCGGCCAGGCCTTCGACGTCGGTGATCGAGGTGGTGCGGTAGGCACGGAGCGCACGCCGTTCGCCCTTGGTGGTGCCGAGCCGGACGATGCGATAGGCGCGTACGACGTACTCGCGGATCGACGCCCGAATCCAGTACGCCGCGTAGGTCACGAGGCGCACGTCACGTTCGGGGTCGAACTTCTTGGCGGCGCGCAACAGGCCGATGTTGCCCTCTTGCACGATGTCCTCGAGCGGTGCGCCCCAGCGGCGGTACTCGAAGGCGATCGAGACGACGAAGGGCAAGCAGGCTCGGATGAGCTCGACCCCTGCTTGGGCGTCGCCATCACGGTATCGCCTTGCGAAAGCACGCTCGGTTGCACGGTCGAGCGGCGGAGATTGATTGAGATTGGCGCGGTAGCTGTCGAATGCGTTCGAAGTCGGCGCCTTAGCTTGTCTCGGTGTGAACATCGCTGTAGCTCCTTCGGGTCCGATGCACTGCATCAGAGATGCCAAGTCCGCGGCGGAACACGGCGTTCCAAACCCGCATGGAATCGTGCCTTTTTCGTCACATCACGACGGTAGCGCGGCGGTACGTGCGCAAAGACGTCGGCAGATTCGTCGGAATGCCAGATCCATCAGCGCAAAGCTTTCGGGCTTTCTCGCGCTCTGCCTGCTTGGCTGCGGTGCACGCGACCCAGACGCGCGTGACGCCGGTCTTGCAGGCGACGAGAGCGCCACTTCGCGCGTCGCGCGTGCAGTCGCCCTCGGCCGAGGGAGATTCTACGATGCGTGGCTGGCGACGGCACTTGCCGATCCCTCGGCCGCCGTACGCCACGCAGCTGCGGCCGCGCTCGCCGGCATCGACGAGCCAGCCGCCACCACGGCGTTGGCAGCCGCGCTGGCGTCGTCCGACGTCGCGATGGTCGGGCGCAGCGCGCGCGGGCTCGGCGTGTCGTTTCGCGCGCTGGACGAGCACGCCTGCGACGCGCTGGCCGTGGCCTTGGTTCGTCTGCAAAGTACACAGGAAGAGGCCGCCCTGACGGCCGTCGCACACACGCTGGGGAAGTGCGATTCGGCCGACGCAGAGCCCATGCTGCGCAACCTGCTCGCCGCTCACGAGGACGCCGCGCTGGCCGGACTGGCGCGGCTCGCGCGATCGCGAAAAAAACTCCAGGCCGCCACGTTTGAGGCTTTGCTCGACCGCGCGCTCGGCAACCCCGCCGCGGAGGCGCATCTGCTTGCGTGCCTCGAGCCACTCTCACTCGCGACGTGGACCGTAAAACAAGGTCGACGTCTGCTGGCAGCGCCACGGCCGAGTGCCGTGGCGCTGGCGAAGATCTACGGCCAGCTCGGCGCCACGGCGCAGCTCGAGGAGCTGGCCATGCAAGCAGGCACCGATCTGGCTGCGCGAGCCGCTCGGTTCGAAGCGCTGCGCGCGCTGGCCAAGGGGATCCGTGGCGAGGCGGTGTTTGCACGCGCGCTGGGCGCGCTGGTGCCCGCGCCGGGCGAGGCGCCCGCCACGTGGGCGCAGACCCCGCGCGGCGCCACGTTCAGTCAGATCCTCGGGCTGGCCCCGGCCCAGGCCTATTCGGAAGCCCTCCGCATTCGGCTCGTCACCACGGCAGCCATCGAGTCTGCCACGCCGAGCGCCCGGCTCGATGCGTTGCGGTGCGCAGCCGCGGGCCGCATCGCGAAAAGAGCGTTCGACTCCGCGCCGCTGATCCACTGCGCCCCCGAAGGCTCGTTGCCCTTCGAGCTGAACCGGCTCGTCGCGCTCGAGCGCTCGCCCCTTCGCGGGGCTCGGTTGCCGCATTTCGAGGCCTTGCTGCAGAGCAAGAATCTCCGCGTGCGCGAGGCGGCCCTGGCAGCGATCGCCGCGCATCCCGAAGCGGTTTCGGCGCCGTGGGGGCTGGCGGCGGTGACGCGCGCGTTGGGCAGCCCCGACGTGGGCGAGGTGATCGCGGCCCTCGAGGTC
>JAYUXI010000439.1:0-3486 GCA_043753085.1 Myxococcales bacterium
GGCACGTCGCGCTCGTCGTCGAAGCGTACGATCAGGCTGTTTTCGTCCGCGTCGATGGATTTTACGAAGCCGATGTCGCCGTTGAACACCTCGCGGTCGTAGTCGTTGCGGAGCTGCATCACCTTGTCGCCCGCGCGGTAGCTGCGCTCGCCGCGCGTGATGGCGGGCCCATTCGGATTGAGTGCAGCTTGCAAGTCGGCGTTGAGCGCCAGCGAGCCGGCCGGGCCGCGGTGCATCGGCGTGAGCACCTGCACGTCCCGCACGGGATCGAGCCCGAAGCGGTTCGGGATGCGGTTTTGCACGAGCTCGATGATGGTGCGGCGCGCCTCGTCCGGATCTTTGCGTTCGACGAAGAAAAAATCCGCAGAGTCGCCGGCGGCGGGGTTCTCGGGCATCTCGCCCGCGTTGATGCGGTGCGCGTTCTGCACGATGAGGCTGCCTTTGCCCTGCCGAAATATATGTGTAAGGCGCACGTACGGGATGACGCGCGAGGCGATCAGATCGCGCAGCACCGCGCCCGGACCCACGCTGGGCAGCTGGTCTACGTCGCCCACCAGCACCACGCGCATTCCGCGCGGCACCGCGTCGAACAGTGCGTCGGCCATTTCCACGTCGAGCATGGAGGCTTCGTCGACCACCAGCGCGTGCCCCTCCAGCGGTGACGATCCATCGCGCTCGAAGCGGCCTCGACGCGGGTCGAACTCGAGCAGGCGGTGGATGGTCGTCGCCGCCTGGCCGGTGGCCTCGGTCATGCGCTTGGCGGCGCGGCCGGTGGGTGCGGCCAGACGCACGTCGAGCTTGGCCTCGCGGATCATCGAGAGCACGGCGCGCACCAGCGTGGTCTTGCCGACGCCGGGGCCCCCGGTGATCACCACCAGCGAGCGCTCCGACGCGAGGCGGATGGCGGCGCGCTGCTCCGGCGCGAGCTCCATGTTGCGTTCGCGCTCGAAGCGTTCGATGGCGCGCTGCGGATCGCCCAGCGGGCGCTGGCGTTCGCCCGCCAGGTCGAGCAGTCGGGCCGCGAGCCGAGTTTCCGCGGCGTACAGGTTCGCGGGGTAGATGGCGTCTTCGTGCTCGCGCACGGCGTGACCCTTGGCCACCAGCGTGGTGACGGCGCGGGCCACGAGCTCGGTCTGGTCCACCTCGGGCAAGTCCAGGAGCGGCGCGGCATGGGACTCGATCTCGCGCATGGCCAGGAACGTGTGGCCGGTGCTTTTCGCGTCGCTCAGGGCCTGGAACACGCCGGCCTCGATGCGCTTCGGATCGTCTTTGGCCACGCCGAGGCTCTGCGCCAGCTTGTCGGCCGTGCGAAAGCCAATGCCCCACACCTCGAGCGAGAGCCGGTACGGATCTTCCTTCACCAGCCGGATCGCGTCGGCGCCGTAGCGTTTGTGCACCCGGTAGGCGAGGGCAGACGATGCGCCGTGTGCCTGCAAGAACACCATCACGTCGCGCACGCTGCGCTGCTCGGCCCAGCCGGCGGCGATCACGTCGGCCTTGGCCTTGCCGAGACCTTGCACCTTGCGCAGCCGCCACGGCTCTTCGTCGAGCACCTTCATGGTGTCGAGGCCGAACTCCTGCACGATGCGCTCGGCAGTCTTCGGGCCGACGCCCTTGAGCAGCCCGGACGAGAGATACTTCTCGAGACCGGCCAGCGTGTCGGGTGCGAGCTCGGTGATACCGAGCACACGGATTTGCGGACCGAACTTGGGATCCTGGATGCGCACCCCGCGCACGCGCACGCGCACGCCCTCGTGCAGCTTCGGCATCTTGCCGACGACGGTGATCACCTCACCGGTTTTGCCGTCGAGTCGCACCACGCGAAAGCCAGTTTCGTCGCTCTCGTACGTGACGCGAGCGACGATGCCTTCGACGAAGAGCTCTGGCTCGGACATGAGTGCACACTAAGGCAGAATGCTCGTCATGCAGGGGGCCCCTCAGCGATTGTCACAGGACAATGGGCTCAAGGTGCCGGTAACATGTCTGGACAACGGTTTCGCCAAAGTTTCCTGGGCACAGCGAGTGGATCGCGCAGCAAGTTCCCTGTCGCCGCCCCAGCGAAACGCGAGCCGGCTAGCCGGTACGCGGACTGCGATGTCTTTCGCGACGACCGCTTGCGACTGCCCCCGCGGGGATGGCGGTCTCAGTTGGCGACGCGGCGTACCGAGAGCGTGCCCACGACGGGCGCTGCGATGTCGTCGAACGCCGACGTCAGCACCCACACCTTGCCGTTGGCCGGGATCGTCGTTGCACGCACGCAGGACTCCGCGTCGGCGAGGTAGCTGGGCGTCGTGAGACCGCAGTCGTCGTTTGCCTTGGTGCAGGCCAGGACCGACGCTTGGTCGATCGGCGGAATCGTGGTGTACACGAACATCACGCGATCGTTTGGATCCATGAAGCCATCGCGCTTGGGCGATGCGAAGATGTCCACCGTGATCGCGCTCGAGGTGGTGTTGCGCACCTCCGTCACGACGGCGTAGCGCTCCACCGTCTCGGTGCCGGCGCAGCTGAACGCGGACTGCGGCCGAGCCATCTTGGTCTGCGCTGCGCTCGTGATGGCGAAGGTCGTAGTCGCGTCCACCACAGTGGGGGCGTTCAAGAACGGATAGTTCGGCGCGGCGCACAGGGATACGTCCGGCGCGACCCAGGTGCAGCGGTTGACGTCGGTCGGACTGGTGCCCTCGCGGCAGGTCCACGTGAGGTACTGACCGGACGGGCAGCCGAGGCCCTCGATCTTGGTGCTGCCTGCCATGCACTTGGCCGGCGACGTCTGCTGACCCGTGCAGGCGCCATTGGTCCACTTGCAAGAGTTCGAGCAGGTGCGGCTTTGCGTCCCACAGAAGCCACATGCGGCAGCGGCCTCCGTAGTGCCGGGCGCGCAGCCGTCGACGACTTCGTCGGCGCACTCGCTGTACGCGGTCACCACTTGGTTGACCGGATCCGACGCGGGGAAGCAGGTTGCGCTTTGCTTGCCGCAGAGGCCACACGCTCGCGTGTACACCCGAGCCGGCTCGGAACAGGGCGCGCCTGCTTCGGGCGCCGGGGCACCACTGCTGCTGCCGCCACTGCTGCTGCCGCCGTCGCTGCCGCCGTTGCGACCCGACGACGAACCGCCGCTGGAGGTCGAGCTGTTTCGGGGCGGCGACGCCGCACCGTCTTTCTTGTCCGGGCCCGGGGCCGGCGCGCCGGCTTCGAGCAAGCCGTTGCCTTCGTCGCCGTCGCCGTCGCCGAGCTCGGCAGAAGTGGCGCACGCCGAGACGAGGCCCGCCGCGCCAACAGCGCTCACCAAAAACCCGAAAAATGCGCGACGCAACTGCATCTCGAACTCCTTCTAACCCGAAACCTACATCGGGGATTCGGGTACGTAGCGCGCGCACACGCACCGTGCAAGGTGACTCTCGCGTCACGATTGGGGTTGTTCGCGACAGTTGGTGACAGGTCGACGTCGGCCGTTCCGTCCGCGAAAAGCGGCGCAAAGCCGCACGC
>JAYUXI010000440.1:0-3479 GCA_043753085.1 Myxococcales bacterium
TCCGCGGCGACAGGCCACACCACGCGCACACGAAGGCAAGCACGGTCAGGACACGGAGCAACGATGGCGTTCCCACCTGGAATTGTCGGCGCACCGCGCGCACCGTACCCAAAGCGACGCGGGCGGGGCGGAAGAAAATCGTGACGCCGCGCAGCAAGGCGCTCGGCGGAGCGCTGCGAAACGCGAGGGGTAAGCTCGGTCAACCCGTGGCGAGCAGCCTCTTTACCTTCGCCAGGATGCCGAGGTCTGCAGGAGGAAAGGCGAGGGATCCGAGCTCTTCGTGCGCAGCCCAGTGGAAGGCGGCGACGTCGCGCGCGGTGGGTTCTGGCGAGTCCTTGGTACGGGTGGCTTCGAAGAACAACAGCAGCACCGACCGGTTCACGTCGACGTAATGGTGGAACGTGACGTCGAGGATGTCGCCCGCCACGGCGTGGATGCCCAGCTCTTCTTCGAGCTCGCGCGCGAGCGCGGCCCGGGGATCTTCGCCCTCGTCGGCCTTGCCACCGGGAAACTCCCAAAGGCCCTCGAGGTGGCCACCGGCTTTGCGCTGGGTGAGCAGAACTCGATCTCGCTCCACGATCACGCCCGCCGCCACGATCACCGTCGCCATCGCCATCGCCTAGCATGAACACGGGAAAAGAAACGAAGGGCAGCCCCCGCCGCTGGGCGCAGCATGGTCTCGTTCCGGTCCTGTGGCCGGGGCGGCCATGCGCGGCGACGATCGATCGCAACGGCGGCAAGAACTTGGGTATCGTGCCGCCGCCATGATCTCTCCCCAGCCCGAAGCGCCGCGCCCCGCTCTCCCGCCGTCCATCGTGCCCGTCGCACACTTCGCCAAGTGGCCTCCGGACGAGGATCTGGACGACGGCGGCCCCGGCGGTACGCCGGCTGCGCGTGGTCCTGGTGGGGGCGGCGGCGGCAACGACTACGACGGCGGCGACGGCAACTTCAAGAAGGGCGCGGCCAAGCCGGCCATCATCGTGGTCGGTCTGCTTCTCGCGCTCGGCGGCGCCGCCGCGATTGCGTTCGGCATCAAGGGCGAGGCCGAGAAGGTTACCGTGGCGGACGTGGCGAAGGAGCGCAACAAGCTGCTGCTCATGCCCACCGACCAGGCGCTGCCGGAGTGGGAAAAATGGGCGGCCCGCGAAGACGTGCCGACCATGCAGCAAGAAGCCTTCGAACAGCTTGCGTGGGCCAAAGATCCAAAGGGCATCGACCTCATCGTCGCGGGCTTGGCCAACAAGGATCACCGCGTGCGCGGCACCGCCGCCCAGGCCCTCATCGAGTACGGCATGGCCGCCGAAAGGGCCAAGCCTGCGCTGCTCAAGGCGCTGGCCGAATCGGACGACAGCGACAAACCGCAGATCAGCTGGGCGCTCGCCGTGCTGAAGGAAGTCACCGCGTTCGACACCATCTTCGAGGAGTACCGCAAAGGACACCTGGCCAAGGTGCAACGCCTCGACGGCAGCCCGATCTTCGATCCGGAGACCCTGGCCAACCTCGCGAGCCTCGACAAGCTCGCCGCACTGAAGACCGATCCAAGCGCCAGTGTGCGTCAGCTCGTCGCCACCGCTCTGTCCAAGAACGGCGAGGCCAAGTGGACGGACGCGCTCGTCACGCTGGTCAAGGACAAGGACATCGAGGTGGCACGCGAGGCCGCAGTCGGTCTCGGCAAAATCGCCAACGAGTCGTCGATGGCGCCCCTGCTCGAGGCGCTCGGCAAAGCCGACAAAGAGTCGCGCGCGAGCTTCCTCGGGGCCTTGCGTGACGGCGTGGGTGGGCGTGGTCTGGTGCTGGCCTTGCGCAGCATCGACAAGACCCACGAGAAGTTCCAGCTGAAGGTCATCTTCGACATGCTGCGCGAGATCGAAGATCCCCGCGTCGGCGACTCTCTCGTCGAGTACCTGAAGACCGACCCGAAGCCGCACTGGCGCACCGAAGCGGCACTTCGCCTGGCCGAGGTCGGCGATCTACGCAGCGTGCCGCATCTCGCGTGGCGCGTGCAGCAGGATCCGCTCAAGCTGTACAACCAGATCGACGATCCCGAGCACCGCCAGGACGACAACGAACGCGTGGTTTCTGCACGCATGTTGGCCGACCTCGCCGTGCTCCACCCCGACCAGAAGGCGAAGATCCTCGCCGAGGCCGAGGGCGCCGTCATGGACTGGGTCACCTCCAAGCCCCAGCCGCACGCCAACGGGCTGCGCTTTCTCGCGGCCGCCGGCTCGCAGCAGGTGCTGCCGAAGCTGAAGGCCTGGGCGGATCCGGTCAAGCCGCTACCGGGCCCGGGCGCACAGCCGCCCGTGGCCATGGAGTGGGAGACCGCGCAGAGCGCGCTGCGCTACATGGGCTGGGCCCGGCAGAACTTCGGCATCCTCGAAAAGCAGATGGTCCGTCAGGGCAAGGAAAAGTACGACCTCACCATGGAAGGCATGATGGGCGGCGGCGTGGCCGTGCTCGGCATGACCCTGCGTGGCCTGGCGTTCGGCGCGGCAGACGGCTTCGCCCAGTGGGGCGATCCCAAGGCCTACCCGACGCTCGTAAAGTACATCGAAGACAAGCAGAACAACGAGCAGTCGCGGCTCGAGTCTTGTTTCGCCATCTCGTGGGCCAGCACCGACGAGAACATGAAAGAGGTCGCGCAGAAGGTGCAGAAGTTCGGCGGGCCCGACCCGAAGGATTCCTTCATTCGCAAGTGCTACCTCGAGTCGCTCATCCATCGCTCGGTGCCCGAGGCCACCGGTAGCCTCATCGAGCTGATCAAGGCCGACGCCGACATCGACGTGCCCCGTCAGGCCGCGCGCGCCGTGGGCATCGGCGGTCTCACACCGGCCACGTCGCAAGCGCTCATGGGCAAGTTGACCGACGCGTCGGTCAAGTCCAACGCGGTCGTCGCGCTGATGCTCGGCGCCGACCAGGACACCGTGAAGCGTGCGATCGCTTCGTACAACGACGGCGGTCCCGAGACGATGGAAGAGCTGAAGATGGTCTACAACGGCTCCTTCGGCTACTGGAGCGACGCGAATTACAGCCACGGCGACGTGGCGCGCTGGGTGGCCAACGCCGAAGCGGTCAGCCACGTGAAGGTGAAAGACGCCCTGCAAGACTGGCCCAAGCAGCTGCTCAGCCGGGCGATGCAGGGCGACTTCGACAACGGACCGCGCTCGATGACCCGCGTGCAGCTGCGCGTGCGTCTCTACCGCGACGCCAAGAGCGCCGACACCAAGAAGCAGGCCGAATCGCTCGCCATCCTCAAGTTCATGAAAGAAAAGGGCGTGCTCATGGCGCTGCGCAGCGAGGAAGGCCCGTGGAAAGAGGCCGCGCGCCAGGCGTACTTCGATGTGATGAACCCGAAGATGTTCAGCGACACGCTGCCCGACGCGCCCGCTGCCAAGAAGTGACGCGAGCTCTTTGCTGCGCGCTGCTCGGGCTGTGGGGCTGCTTGCCACCGCCCGAGCCGCCGGGGCTCGAGCCGCCAC
>JAYUXI010000441.1:0-3477 GCA_043753085.1 Myxococcales bacterium
GCATCGGGCGCGTGGCGTTGGGCGCCGCGAAACAGCAACTGCCGGCTGACGCAGGCCGTCGCGCCCCCTGCGATTGTGGTGTAAGCCCTCCGGTATGAGTGAAGCGCTCGGCGTGGCCCGTCCCATCGGTCCCGATGACCCCATCCCCGCGGTGAAGAACGTCGTGCTCGTGATGAGCGGCAAGGGCGGCGTCGGCAAAAGCACCGTGGCCACCAACCTCGCGCTCGCTCTTGCCCGCCAGGGATATCGCGTCGGGCTGCTCGACGCCGACATCTACGGCCCCTCGATTCCCACGATGCTCGGCATCTCTGGCCGCCCCGTGAGCGACGGCACCCACATCCTCGCGCTCGAGCGCTTCGGCATAAAGTGCATGTCCATCGGCTTCTTGCTCGAAGACGCGAAGAGCGCCGTCATCTGGCGCGGCCCCATGTTGCATGCAGCCCTCAAGCAATTTTTGAAAGACGTATCCTGGGGCGAGCTCGATTTCTTGGTGCTGGACCTGCCGCCAGGCACCGGCGACGTGGCCATCACGCTGTCGCAGAACGTGGGCATCACCGGCGCCGTGGTCGTCACGACTCCCCAAGCGGTTGCCACGGACGACGTCTACAAGAGCGTGTCCATGTGCGAGAAAGTCGGGATCCCGATCCTCGGCGTGGTCGAGAACATGAGCTGGTTCATCGACACCGCAGGCGTCCGGATCGAGCTCTTCGGCAGCGGTGGCGGCCAGGCCATTGCCGATTTTTCCAAGTCGCCGCTGCTCGGGCAGCTGCCCCTCGACCCGCAGGTTCGTGAGTGGGGCGACAAGGGCACTCCGGTGGTCAAGGCCGCCCCCAGCTCGGTGGTGGCGCTCGCGGTCATGGCCGTGGCCGAGCGCTTGGTGCAGCTCGTGATCGAAAAAGCCGACGCCGGTGAGCACGCAGCGCCAGAGATCGATCGGGAGGGCGGCCCCGGCGGCAAAAAGCGCCTCCACGTGGTGTAGTCATGGAAGCCTCGGCCGATCCTTCGATCAGCGATGCACCCGCGGGCAAGCCCAGCGTGCTCGAGTTCTACCGGGAAGACACCCCGGGCATGGCGCGCGCGCTGGTGATTGCGGCCGCCATGATCTCGGTCGGTGGACTCTGCACGCTCATGGGTGCATTGTCCCAGAGGTTGGGGGTGCCCGCTGCCTGCAAGCCGATCCTCGGCACCATCGGTGCGTTGATCCTCTTCGTGGGTCTGATCCGCGGCTTCGTGCTGTTCCCGAGCGTGCTCTGGCGCGAGCGAACGCTGGCGGTGGAGCGCGAAGGCGTGCGCTTCACCTGGCACGACCAAGATCCCGAGTTCTACACGTGGGGCGAGGTCAACGTCTTCGAGGGCACGGCGGGCGCGCTACTGCTCCGCTTCACCGATGGCAGCGTCCGCGCCTACTCCGGCCGCTTCGGTGGCAAAGAGTTCACCGAGCTGGCCAGGTGCCTCGAGAGCTGCCGCCGCAAAGCGCAGTTCGCGCTGCTGTAGCTCTGCGCACGTCGCCCCTCGCGCAAGGCACAGCTCGGTACCTTCGGGCTCGTGGGCCGGCCTGCGCCGCCGTCGACGCCCGGGGAAGACGATACCTGGAACGGTTGCATCGCAATCGCTGTATGGTCCACCCATGTCGACCGACGGTCACCAGCGAATCGTGCTCCTGCGCATGAAGAAAGAGGCAGATCTGGAAGAACGGGCGCTGGACGCCTTGGCTGACGATCGTGCGTCGAACGCCGCTTCGGCGCCCCGCATCGTCACGCTCGACTACCGGTTCGGTCGCGGCCACACCCACGCCATCGATTTCGATCAGCTAGACGAGGTCGTCACGTTGCCGTGGACTCGCATCAAGACCGACGCCGAGGAGGCCGAAGTGCGCATGCTCGGCATCAAGGCGGTGCCCGCTGCGTCCCAGATCGTTTCCACCCTGCGCAAGAAGCCGCGGACGCTGTCCAAGCGCATGGCCGAGGCCTGTCAAGAAGACGAGCTCGCCGAGATCGCCCTGGAGACGTTGGCCAGCGATCCCAAAGAGCTCGACGTCGACGACGCGGACGTCACGCCCGCCCGTCTGGCGCAGTTCTTCATGCAGCTACGCCGCATGCTGCGCCTGGCCGCCAGCCGCAAGGAGTGCATCGGCGTGGCCATCCAGGTCGAGCTCTCGTAGCAAAACCGCCCGGGCGTCACGACGAGACGCGCTCGATGCGGCCCGACAGAAAGTATCCGTCGCCCTCCCGCAAGAGCACGTCGCCCAGACCTTCGGTGCGCAGCCGCGCCACCGCCACGTAGAGCCGGTTCGCGGCCGACGCGGCGGGTACGTGCTCGCCATGCCACACATGACCCACGAGCTCCTGCGTCGACACGCGAGTGCCGGGCGCCGCGTCCGCGAGTCGGCCGAACAGGCGATGGAGCACGCGGCGCCGCCCCAGCTCGACACGCGCTCCGGAACGCTCGAACCACGACGCGTCGGCGCCGATCCGCAGCGCCGGCCCTGCGCTCTGCCCCAGGGTCGCATGACGGGCCGCGACCTGCCGGGCGACGACGCGCGACGCCCATCGTGACTCCTCGGTGGAGAGGCCGAGGACCTTTGCGCGCACCGCCGCCATGATCGCAGAAAGCGTGGACGCTGCATTAGCTCGCTGCACGTCGACGGAGCGAGCCAGCACCTCGATCGCCACGCGGCGCGCCGCACGCCCGGTGGCCACGTCGAGGCTTCGCGCGCAAGTGTCTGCGGCGAGCTCCACGCGCCCCAGTTCGGCCTGCGCGGCTGCAGCGCCTGCTTCGAAGTAGGCGCACCAGCCGTCTTGCCCGGTTCGCCGCAGCTGCTCGGTGGCAGCGGCATAGGTCTCGAGCGCCGCGTCGAGCGCGCCCTGCTCCAGCAGCAAGCCACCGAGAAACCCGCCAGCCAGCGCCGCAGTGAGATCGTCGCCGTAGGCGCGCGCGAGCCGGCGGGCGCGTCGCAGCCGGTTGGCGGCGCGATGGAACTTTCCGGCTTCTTGTTCGACCAGCCCCGAAACACAAAGCAGCCAGGCCGGAGAGCGGCGATCCCCAACCTTCTCGAAGAGCGCGAACGCTTCCTTGCAGAGCCGGCGCGCCGCCACGAGATCGCCGCGATCGCACGACAGACCCGCCAGCATCATTCCCATGAAGGCTTCTTCCCGCGCGTGGCCAGAAACGCGGAAGATGGCGCGGGCGCGGAGCACTCGTTCGTAGACGTGCTCCGATCCTTGCTCCGCGAGGAGGTTGGCCTCGTCTTTGGCCAGCTCACCATGCACGTAGGGCGCCACGTCGTGCGCGGCCGCGACGGCCATCGCCTCGTCGTGCAGCGCGCGGGCGCGTTGCACGTCTCCAGCCAGCCCGCGCAGCAGCGCGTGCTTGCTGAGCGCGAGAGCCTTCGTGCTGGGCGTGTCGGTGCGCGCGGCGGCCTCGAAGTCGGACTGGGCCTCCGCGTGGGCGCCACTCACCACGTGGGCCATGCCGCGC
>JAYUXI010000442.1:0-3460 GCA_043753085.1 Myxococcales bacterium
GTCTTGAGCACCACGGGCTGCTCGCCTTCGCGGTTTGGGTACTCGTACGCGTCGATGCAGAAGTGCTTCGGTTGCAGCGTGCCCTTGCAGACGGCCTGCGGCGCGAACTCGGCGCAACGCAGCTTCGTATCGGCATCGAGGGTGCGAAGACACGTGTGCTTCAGCTCCGTGCAGTATTCACCCGTAACCTCGATCATGTTCGGCGGGCAGTGGGACGCCGCAACGGCCGCGTCCGCCGGATCCATGCTGGAAGCGGGCGTCGCGGCCTTGCATGAAGCGACGGTCGAAAAAAGCCCGAGGAGTGCGACGAAGACGAGGCGCGTCGGCCTCGAGGCCTTGCTCGATTCAGGTTTCGAAGAACTCACGGTGTGAGTGCGGCTGCGAGCGAGGAGCACACGTGCGCCGCTTGTTCGGCCAGCTCCACGTTTCGCTTGGCGCCCTCGATGGGCGCCACCTGGTTCACGTAGAACGCCTTCGACGCGTCGATGTCTGGTTTGCTACAGAGTGCACCGAACACGCTGGAGAAGCGGGACAGGGCGTGCGGTGGAAACTTCGCCTGCAGCTCCTTCCAGTGCTTCTGCGTCCACGCGTCGAACATCTTCACCTTGTTCGGGCGGGCGATGAGGACCCCGATCACGTAGCGCAGATCCTGAACGGGCAGCTTGCCTTCGAGCGCGAGGCCGAGCGTGCGTTCCAGCTGCGCGTCGTCGTCGAACCCGAGAAGCGCGCGGAGGAGAAGCGTGCGTTCTGCAGCCGACGTGGCACTCTGCCACTTCGCGTGAAGCTTGTCCCAGAGCAACTTGTCCCCGCTGCGCGTCCCGAGCTCGTAGGCCAGAGCCTCCGCGTCGGGCGTGGTCTTGACGCCGGCCAGCGTCTTCTGCAGCGCCGCACGCAGCTCGCTGCGAGCCGGCTGGTACGCGCCGAAGTCGGCCAGCAAGTACGCAAGGGCGCGCCGACCCAGCACGGCCTCGTCGCTGTCGGTTGCCTTGGTACCGGCCCCCTGGCTCCACGTGGGTCCGAGCGCCTTGGCGAGCGCTGTCCGGTATTCCTTGGCGCGCGGCGTGCCTTCGAGAGCGGGCATGAGCATGCTGGTCTGCAGCATCACGCTCTCCACGAACTGGCGGCGCGGTTGGCCCTTCAATGCGACGAGCGCCGCCTTTGCCCACGTGACGAACGCGGCCGCGGCAGCGCCGCCACGCTCGCTGCGCAAGAGGCCCCACTGGCTCCAGAGCACGCCGAGCTTGTCGGCTTCGGTGTCCGTGGCGGCAAGCGCGGGGTTGCCGCGCGCGTAGCTGCTGCCGAGGTGGAAGCCTTCGATGGCACCTGCAACGACCGGCGTGCAGAGCCGCGGCGCGTGGCAGTGCACGAGCGACCAGGCGCCGGGCTTCGCCGCCACGCCACGGGGAAGCCACGCACCTTCTTTCGAGCCAAGCGATCCGACCCACGGCACGCCGGGCTGGTCCAGGTACTCCACGAGCACGCTGCTGACGCGGGCGCTGCCGAGCGAGCCGGCCGCATCGAGCTCGGCGAAGAGATCGCTGGCGGTGGCGTTGCCGCCAGCATGCTTCTTCACGTAGGTGGAGACGGCCTTCTGGAACGACGGCTTGCCGAGCCAGCTCTGGGTCATCGCCAGCACCATGCTGCCCTTGTCGTAGGTGATCGGATCGAAGGCCTCGCGCGCGTCGTCGGCGTTGACCACGGGCTGTCGCACCTTGCGCGCGCTGGGCATTGCGTCGAGCTCCATCGCGCGCTGCGCGTCGACCAAGCGGTCCAGCACGCCGCCGTACCCCGGTTTCCACTCGTCGAGGATCTCCGCTTCCATGAAGCTCGCGAAGCCCTCGTTCAGCCAGATGTCGTCCCACCACGCGGTGGTGACCAGATCGCCGAACCACTGGTGCGCGAGCTCGTGGGTGATGACCGTCTCCATCGAGCGGCGCTGCCGCCGCGAGTCCTTGGCCGGATCCACCAAGAGCAGCTCCTCGCGGAAGGTGACGAGGCCGGCGTTTTCCATCGCGCCCGAGCCGAAGTCCGGCACCGCGACCAGATCCAGCTTCTTGTACGGGTATGGGATCTCGAACCATTTCTCGAGCAGCGAAAGCGTTTCCGATGCGACCACGAGCGCCAACTTCCCGCGCTCTCCCTCGAGGGCCTCGGGGCGGGCGATCACGCGGATCGGCCAGGGCGACTTTGGCCCCTCGAGCACGGCCAGCTTGCCGGCGGTGACGGCGACCAGGTAGCTGGGGAGCGGCGGCGTTTCCTCGAACTCGAAGACGGTCTTCTGGCCTTCGTCGTGGCGGGCCTTTTCGGGCGCGTTCGAAAACGCGAGCTGCCCCTTCGGCACGCGCACCGTGGTGCGGTACGGCGCCTTGTACGAGGGCTCGTCGAAGCAGGGAAACATCTTGCGAGCGTCGACCGGCTCAAAGTCTGTGTACAGTGCATCTTTCACCTTGTACAGACCGTCGAGTGACTTCGAGTACGCACCTTCGTAGGCGAGCTCGAGCACCGTGCTGCCTTGCACCAAAGCATCGGTGGTGATCACCAGCTCCTGCCCACGCGGCGTGGCCGTGGCGCGCCTGCCGCCGAGCGTGGCGGACGTGATCTTCAGCTCGCGCGCATGCAGCACCACGAATCGCGTCGCGTTGGCGACCTCGAGCGCGATGCGGACCGTGCCCGTGAACGTGTCGCGCGCGGGATCCAGGTCCAGCATCAACTCGTAGCGGGTGGGCCGAGCCGTGGCGGGGAGGCGCCCATTGGCCAGCGGCGCTGGCGGCTGCGACGGCCCCGAAGCCAGAGGCGGTGGCGGCGCGGCCGGCGCGGCGGGTGGCTGGTGCGAGCCGCAGGCGGACAGGAGCAAAGCGAAGGAGGCGGCGCGGAGTCGCATGGGGCGGCACGTTACACGAGAGTAGGTGACGCGTTGCGTGGTTGCACCCACCTCGGCCTCGATGCCAACGTGCGCGGAGCCGAGCGCCGGCCCCTGCTCGTGAGCCGTCAAGAACTGCAAGACAGCATCGAGCAACCGGCACGATGCCGCGCCCACTCCGGGCGCTTCGTGGCGAAGGCCGCGCGGCCGGGCTGCTCCTCGTACGGACGGCGCAGCACGTCCATGAGCTCGCCGAGCGCTCCAACGTTGCCCTTGGTGACCTCGTCGATCACCTGCTGGACCACCCAGTTGCGTGGAACATACAGTGGATTGGCAGCGTTCATTCGCAGCCGCCGCGTGCCGTCGTCGACTCCCTCGGCGCGAACGCGTTCGCGGTACGCCTGCAGCCAGCCGTCGATCGCACGCAGATCGGCGCCGCTCGGGTCGTAGTAGGCATCTTTCAAGATGGCGAAGCTGGCCTCCGCAGTGGCGCTCGCACCCCATGCCGGCACGTTGGCCAGGCGGCGATAGAACAGCGGCATGTCGGTCTCGGTGTGGACCAAGAGCGCGAACAGATCTTCCGCCAGCTGCTCGTCTTGG
>JAYUXI010000443.1:0-3454 GCA_043753085.1 Myxococcales bacterium
ACGGTGCCGTCCGAGAACGCCTTCTTCAGGGCGATGCGGATCAGACCATCGGGCTGCAACGTGATTCTCTCTTGGGCGACGGCGGGCCGAAGGATGTACTTCAGGAGCGCCTCGCGTCCGGCCGCGTCGAAGCCGCCGGCGCGCGTTGCCGCGTCGCGTGTAGAGTAAAGCCATCGAGCGAGACGCAGAGCGGGGACTGGCCGACGGCCGTGCCGTGGAGCAGATGGTGCCTAACGTCTCGACGCGCAAGTACGTGCGATCCGATGAACGCGCCGTGGCCGGCAGTGATCGTGGTCGGCGTGGCAGCATGCGGCAGCAACCGGACACGTTCTACAGCAGAGAGGCGGCGCGCGAGTCGCGAGACCATGGTTAGTGAGCAAGTAGGCCTGGCCATCTCGCTTGAGGTGGGTCCAGTCGGCGACAATGCGAGCCTCGCTGCGCTCCGCCGGCGCGTGCGCAATTCACTGCGGAAACAATTGCTCGAGACCAATGCCTTCGTTGAAGAGCAGCCGGTCAATCTGTTTGATTGCGTGCTTTGCCTGCGTGCGGTGCGCAGTCGCAAGCGCCCGACCGATCGCGCTCATCCACCCCGAGCTTGCCCGCGTAGATCACCCCCGTCACTGCGGCCGCCATCGAGTCCACGCGCTTGGCGTGGAGCCGGCCTTCCAACGTGCGACGTACATACCCGTGGACGTCCCGAGCATGCGCCCAATGGTGGCGTCGAACCGGCCGCGCCGACCGACTGCGCACCTTGCTTCCCGACTTCACCATTACAAGCCGCTCAGGCTTGAAATTCAAGTTCACCGTGAAAATTGAGGCGGATCTCTCACGTTTGGCGGTAGAGATCTCGCCGCGTGAGGGCGTGGCACCCACTGTTGCTGGACGGCAGACACGAGCCGAGATGCCAACGGTTCACATACTGCGCTCGGTGCGCGGCGGCGGTGACCATGACGCCGAGTGAGAGCGTGCGGAAATGACGCGGCTTGCAGTGAGAGGCGCACGCTGCGCTCAGAAGTGGTTGGATGTCAATCATCCGGCGGAGGCTTTCGAGCGGCTTGGACAACAGCTCGAGTTCTCCGCCGCCGAGCCTAATTGCACGAGCATCGGGATGCGAATGACCAGCGGGATGTGATCTCGAACTCGCAGTTCAGGGAAACGAGACGTCTTCGGTCGAGGTGATGGTGCCCGAGGTGCCCAGAGCGCTCGATGTTACGCGGTAGGTGCCGTCCGGGAGGTCGACGCCCGTATGGGTGGCCGCGGGACATCTTAGCGCGATGAACGTTCCATCGGCGTTCTTGCGCGCGATGGTGTAGGTGCCCGGGACCATCCGAGTGCCACCGCCGGCTTGTGCCACCTCGACGTGGTCTACCTCGAGCCGGTTGAGCGTGAACGATTGGGTGCCGCCGGCAACCGTCGGTCGCTTCACTTCGAAGCCGTACACCACCACTGCCACGTCGGCGAGGCTACCCTGGGGCACCACGAAGGAACCGTTGGGCGTGCCGTTGGGGTTGCGCACGAACGCGGAAACTTGTGTACCCAACGCCCCGGCGCGGACGGAGGCGGCTGCGCAGTTGCTGGTGCTGGGGTTCGGATACGCCGCGTCGTATTCGTCCAGGGCTACCTTGACGCGCGAGGTGGGGAGTACGATCTCCTTCACGGCGCCTTCGGTGACGATAGCGTCGATGGTTTGGGTCTCGGTGGCGGGAGCGACTACCACCTTCCCAGCGAGCGAGAGCATCTGCCCGCCGCTCGCGCTGGCTTGCCATGCGCCCCCCTGCAGAAAGAACCCCGCGTACCCTTGCGAGGGCGTCAGCGTCACACGAACATTGCCCAGCGTCACCGGCTCGGCAAAGCGCACGCGCAGACCACCGGGCGTGCGCGCGGTGACGATGCCCGCGGTGATGGCAATGGACTCGCCCTGCGCCATGGTCAAGCCGTCGGCAATCGTCTCGCCCACGAGCTGAAGGGAGTATGACCCCGCAGCTTTTTCGCGCCTCTCACCCGGCGCCATCACGAGGCTGTCGAAGTTGAACTGGCCGGCGAAGCCGGCGGCGAAGGAGGGTCTTAGCAGGTCGAATGCGCCGTTGCCGCCCTTGGGCTTCACCTTCTTCTTGATGTCGGCATCCTCGGAGCCCGATCCGTCCTCGTTGTCGGAGGAGGCACAGCCCAATCCGAGCTGAAGCATACTGCAGAGCCCTACAACGTGGATAATTCTCATTTGCCTGGCTCCTAGTGCATAAAGCACCAAAGACAAGCAGGACTTGGCGTGCTTCATCTCAGAAGTGACCGCGGCGCGGGTTCGGCCGCCGGCGGCGCTTCAAGGAGCGTTGGCCTCACGGGCTCGAAGCACTCGAATCCGATCCTGGCGGTTCGGGTAGCCGTGGGCGCCGACCATCGCTACGTCGCTGCCCTCGTTCACGCGCTGCGCACGCCGTGCTGATCGGCAACGCGCGCGTACCTTGCAACCGAGCCTGCGGATCTGCGACGCGGCCACGACGACCTCTGCGCCCTGGTGCGTGGCGTGCTCGCCCTCGATCCGTACGCTATGCCCTTCGCCACACACGGTCTCTCTCAACTACGGCAAGCAAAAACGACCCCCCACGCCCCGTCAGAGCCTCGCTCTCGTGCAGGCCTTAGACACCACAGAGTGCGCGTGCGCAGCACGGTCACCGTAACGGACGTTCGAAGGTTCAGCGCCCTAGCCCACCGCCTGTGCACGCTCATTGAGCGCAGCTTCCACACGCGCCTGGCATTCCGCCTTCGATTCCCCCGCGCTCGGCACCACGAGCGTCGCGAACAGCGGCTCGAAGGTGCGCTCGAAAAGGGCTCGGAGGCTCGCCGTGTCGGACGGCCTCTCGCAGCAGCCGAAGTCGAAGTAGCGCTCCGCGAGCCACGTGAGCTCACGTGCCAGGCCCTCGCGGCGCGCTGGCGGGCTCGCGAGGAGCAGCCGCATGCAACCGTCGATCGTGCGCCACGTGGCGCGGTGCATGTGTACTCTGCACAGGTATTGCACGTACCGTAGCTTCGACGGGCGCGCCCGCTGACGCTCGATTCGCGCGACCAGCCAGGCGCGATCCCAACCTGCCCACTCGCCGACCATGCTCCACAAGTTGGGCCACACCGCCGGAGTCACCTCGTACGCCCAGACTTCGAAGGCAGCCTCGGGCGAGAGATCGAGCGCGGCGCAGCGGAGCGCCAGTGCCGGGATTGCCGCCCGCGTCTCCGTATCCAGAAACTGATCGGCCATCGCCTCCCAGAGCTCGTGCGCGCGCATGGGCGGATCCTACCAGCGGGCCGGCGTCTCGCACGGCCGGGCGCGTAGGAAGAAGAAGCGAGATTTCGTAGCAAGCGGGGTCGGTCGACGAACGGGCGAGGGCTCGGCAGTCGTCGCTCCAGACCCGAGGAAAGGTCGGAGGAGACGCCAGGATGGTGCAGAGTGCACGAGAAAGGCGCG
>JAYUXI010000444.1:0-8429 GCA_043753085.1 Myxococcales bacterium
GCACGATCCCACGGGCCTTGCAGCGAGCAGTGTGGAAGGTGCAGAGCCTCTGCTTGCTGCGGTGGAGCGCTATCGCCTACTCGATCCCGCCGGCGCTGCCGGATTGGCCTTTGGCGCGGCGAGTTTTCGCGCCGCCAGGGGCGACAAAGACCGGCTTTTGTCACGCGAGAACGCGATCCGCAGCTTCGACGAGATCGTGCGCCTACGCCGAGCGCATCCGGACAACGAAGACGTGATCCAGCTCGCGCTCTCGGTGTCCACCTGGGTCACGCCCGCCGTACGCGGCGTCGAGCTGGCCCGGAACCGAGCCGGGATTGATCCCGTGTCGCAGCCCGCCTTGGCATGCCAGCACGCGGCGGCCCTGCTGACGCTCGCCGCAGTCACTGGCGACGGCGCGCTGACCCTGGACGCACGCACGTCCCTCGAACCCATCCCGGCCAGCTCGGACAACGAGCTCGAAGGTACCCGCACGGGCCTGCTTGCAGACGCGGCCGTGCTCGACGCTTTGGCCGGAGATCCAGCTCGCTGGGGAGAGGCAGCCGCGATGTACGCGCGGGCGGCGCGGCAACTGCCGGCGGAGGAGCTGCGGTTTCGCAACAATCGAGCGTACGCCCTCGGCAAGGCCGGCGCCGACGCGGCGCGGGTCGACAAGGCCTACGAGCTCGCCTTGCGCGCGGACGACACGACTCCGCGCTCGATTGCTTGGCTCAACGCCCGCCTGCGCCGCGACTCGCCCGCGGCGATCTACCGCGAGGTCGAACCGAGCTTGCGCGGGATCGCGGCCAACGACTTGAGCGTTGCGTCGGCCTTTTTGCTGCGCTGGATCGCTGCACACGCCCCCACCCGTGCCGAAGCCGTCCGTCACGCGGCCGCGCTCCGCGCGCTGTCGCCCATGGCGTACAGCCCGGCGCCGAAGGCGGGCTGGCCGCTGGTGTGCCAATCCGACCGCGCGGTGGCACTGGGCCTCGCCCCCGACTACAGCGGCTATCAGTTCCAGTTTCGAGGTCGCTGCAAGCTCTGGCTCCTCGACGGCGGCCTGCCACCCACGACCACACGAGGCGACGCATGCGCAGAGCATAGAACGATTCACCGACGTCGCGCTCGGGCAAGCGGAGACTCCTCCGCCGTCCACGACGGCACGCGCATCCGCAAGATCCTGCACACCTTGCGCGGCCGCATCGATCCCGCCGCGGCCTTCTTGGTCGAGCTCGCCGAGCTCCGAGGCGCTAGACTAGACTAGTACCCAGCCCGCGTGAATGCGATCGACACGAAGTCGAGAGCATGATCAAAGCGCTCGAATGCAAAGCGCGCAGCGAGGAACGTTCGGCGAGCACGTGCGGCTCACTGTCGAGGAGCGAAAGCAGGTCCTGGCGTGGCAACGGACCGCGCAGGTCGACGGCCTCGTCGCGCGGCGCGCGCGAATTCTGGAATTGCTGGACGCCGGCAAGAGGCAGTTCGAGGTCGAAGCGGCGACGGGCGCCGGGATTGCGACGGTCGGGCGCACGCGAAGGCGCTACTTGAACGAGGGAATCGAAGCCGCAGTATTCGGCTTCAAGGCGAAAGGCGCACCTCGCTTGCTGGGCCTCGATGAAGAGTCTCGCATCGTCGCACTCGCCTGCAGCGATCCGCCAGTGGGGCGCGCAAAGTGGACGACTGCGTCGCTGGCCGAGCACGCCATGCGCAGCGGGCTCGTTGATCGCGTTGGGCGCGAGACGATTCGATTGGTCCTTCTTCACCATGGCATCAAACCGTGGCTGGAAAAAAATGTGGTGCGTTCCGGAGCTCACTGACGAGTACATCGCGCGCATGGAAGACGTGCTCGCGACCTACGAGCGAGAGCACGATCCGAGGCAGCCCGTCGTATGCCTCGACGAAAAGCCAGTGCAGCTGCTCGCCGACGTTCGCACCGGCACGATGCAAGCCAACGGCATTCGGCGGAACGACTACGAATACGCGCGCCGCGGCACGGCCAACCTGTTCGTCGCGGTGCAACCGAAGGTCGGCCGCTACTTCGTCCAGGCGACGAAGACGCGAACCTGCAACGAATTCGCCAAGATGCTCGGCCGCCTCGCACGCGCCTATCCCGATGCGGTCTGCATCCACCTCGTCGTCGACAATCTGAACACACACCGAGAATCGTCAGTGATTCGTTACTACGGGGCCGAGAAGGGCTCAGCGCTCTGGTCTCGGTTTCGCGTGCACTACACACCGAAACACGGCAGCTGGCTCAATCAGGCAGAGATCGCGATCGGCATGGTCGCCCGCGAATGCCTTGGCAAGCGCCGACTCGGTACCATCGACCGCCTGGCGTCCGAAACGGGCGCCTGGCGTCAGCAAGCGAATCGCGACCGTCGAGTGATCGCTTGGCGATTCACCCGCCGCGATGCTCGACGCAAGTTCGCGTATCGTGCACCTCGATTGAGGTCAGGCGGGTGAGGTACTAGTTCGTTGCGGGCAGTCGCACCGCGCTCTGCCGCGCTTCCGCCGCGAGCTTCGAGCGCAACGACTGCCGCTCGAGGCCCGCTTTCACGAACCGCACGAACAGCGGGTGGGGCGAAATGGGGCTCGACTTGAACTCGGGGTGGAACTGACAACCGACGAAGTACGGGTGACCGCGCAGCTCGATCATCTCGACCAGCTTGCCGTCTGGGGACGTGCCCGAAAGCACCAGGCCCGCTGCCGCGAGGGGCTCCTTGTACTCGTTGGCGAACTCGTAGCGGTGGCGGTGTCGCTCGGAGATCTCCGTGGTGCCATACGCAATCGCCGCCAGGCTGCCTTCGACCAGCACGCACGGGTAGGCGCCGAGGCGCATGGTAGCGCCCTTGTTCTTCAGGTTGCGTTGCTCGGGCATGAGGTCGATCACGCCGTGTTTGGTGGTCTCGCTGAACTCGCGCGAGTTCGCATCTTCCAGGTCGGCGACGTGCCGCGCGAATTCGACCACCGCCATCTGCATGCCGAGGCAGATGCCGAAGAACGGAATCATGTTCGTGCGCGCGTACTCGATGGCGGAGATTTTCCCTTCGATGCCGCGGTCGCCGAAGCCGCCGGGCACGAGCACCGCATCGAGGTGGCCGAGCAGCGTGTCCGGGCCCTGCTTCTCGATCTCTTCGGAGTCGATGTACTCGAGCTCGACCTTGCAGTCGTTGGCGAGCGCGCCGTGCACCAGCGACTCGTGCAGAGACTTGTAGGCGTCGCGCAGGTGCACGTACTTGCCGACGATGCCGATGCGCACGATGCCCTTCTGCGGCTTCTTGTAGCGCTCGACGATCTTGACCCAACGCGACAGATCCGGCGCACGGCTCCAGATGTTGAGGCGCTCGGTGATGAGCTCGTCGAGGCCCTCGGCGTGCAGCACCAGCGGCAGCTCGTAGATGCTGGCCACGTCGACCGCAGAGATGACCGACTCGACGCCTACGTTGGAGAACAGCGCGATCTTCGCCTTGGTGTTCTTGTCGAGCGCAGACTTGCTGCGGCAGATGAGGATGTCCGGCTGGATGCCGATTTGACGCATCTCCTTGACCGAGTGTTGGGTCGGCTTGGTCTTCAGCTCGCCGGCGGTTTCGATGTACGGCACCAGCGTGACGTGGATGCTGAGCACGTTGCCAGGCCCGGCTTCGATCTTCAGCTGACGCAGCGCCTCGAGGAATGGGAGCGACTCGATGTCGCCGACGGTGCCGCCGACTTCCACGATGGCGACGTCCGCGTCGTTGGTGGCCTTGCGGATGCCCATTTTCATCTCGTCGGTGATGTGCGGGATGACCTGCACCGTGCCGCCGAGGTACTCACCACGCCGCTCTTTTTCGATGACCTGCTGGTAGATGCGACCCGACGTGAGGTTGTGGTCCTTGGTGAGCTTGGTCGAGGTGAAGCGCTCGTAATGACCGAGGTCGAGATCGGTCTCGGCGCCGTCGTCGGTGACGAAGACCTCGCCATGCTGGTACGGGCTCATCGTGCCGGGATCGACGTTGATGTACGGATCCAGCTTCATGTGCGTGACCTTGAGGCCGCGCGCTTCGAGCAGCGCGCCGATGGCTGCGCTGCTCAGGCCCTTGCCGATGGACGACACCACCCCGCCGGTGACAAAAACGAACTTCGTTGGCGTGTTCTTGCGGCTGCTCACGGGAGGTCCCTTCCTAAACGGGCTCCAGCACACGCCAGCTACCCGAACGCAGGTCGCGGCGAGAGAGCCGCATAACCCGATCGGATGGGCATCATAGCCAAACGGTCCATGGAGGATAGGGGAGATCCGAGGCCTCCGCTTGATCTACTGCGAATTCAAGCCTCGTTGCGTGCGGCAGAGGCGCGCCGCGGCACGCGAGGCTTCACCTCGCGCGGCGTGTGTTCTAGCGTGCCCGTCCATGGCGGAATCGCTCGGGATCAAAGGGTACGACTCGTTTCACTTCGTGGTGGAGGATCTCGAACGCTCGCGCGCTTTCTACGTCGAGAAATTCGGCTTCCAGGAAGTCGCGCGCTCGAGCGATGCGCTCACGGCGCGCAGCGGCCAAGAGGCGCGCGTGTACGGTGCTGGCGACGTGCGCGTCTGCGTGTCCGTGCCCCGAGGCGAGCATTCCAAGGCGGCGCGCTATCTCGCGCGCCATCCTGCGGGCGTGATGAGCCTCGGCTTTTTGGTCGAGGATCTGGATCACACCCTGCGCGTCCTCGAGAGCCGTGGTGGCACGCTCCTGTCCGAGCCCATGTCCGCCACGGACGGCGCTGGCAGCTACCGCGCCTTCGAGATCGCCACGCCCCTCGGCGACGTCGCGTTCCGCTTCGTGGAGCGCATAGGGTTTCGGCGCTTCGCGCCCGAATTCGACGACGTGGGAGCCGGGCATGCGGGGCGTCCCGTCAACGAGTTCGGGATCGGCACCATCGATCACATCACGTCCAATGGTCTCACCATGCAGCCCATCGTTGCGTGGTACCGCGACGTGCTCGGCTTCGAGCCGTTCTGGGACATCACGTTCCACACCGCCCTCATGAACGCAGAAGCGGGCAAGCAACCGTCCGCGTCGGGATCGGGTCTGAAATCGATCGTGATGTGGGATCCCGAGAGCGGAGTGAAGTTCGCCACCAACGAGCCGCTCCGTCCCAACTTCCGCGACTCGCAGATCACCAAGTTCGTCGAGGACAACCACGGCTGGGGCGTGCAGCACATCGCCTTCGCCGTCACGGACATCATCCAGTCGGTGGAGACTTTGAAGGCTCGCTCGGTCGAGTTCATGGGCACCCCGAAGAGCTATTTCGACGACCTGCCGCGGCGGCTCGCGCAGCTCGGCATCACCAACGTGAAAGAGGAGCTCGCGGAGCTGGAGCGCCTCCAGATCTTGCTCGACGGCGGCGACGACAAGTACATGCTGCAGATCTTCCTGCGCGAAGCGGCGGCGTTGTACGACCAGAAGCGGGCCGGCCCCTTCTTCTACGAGGTCATCCAGCGGGCGGGTGATCCAGGCTTCGGCTACGGCAATTTCCGCGCGCTGTTCGAGAGCATCGAGCGCGCCCAGAAGGCTGCGGCCCAGGGCGCTACGGCGCAGGCCTGAGGCCGGGCGCGCGACGTCGGCGACGAACTCACCAGAACTCACCAGACGATGTCGGGGCGGTCGAAGATCTCCCGAATCAGAAGCTCGAGCAGCCGGGCTTCTTCGGTGCAGAATGCATCGAGAAGGATAGAGTCCAGGTCGAGAACCGCGCGCAGCGTACCGCCGGCCAGCACGGGCACGACGAGCTCTGCGCGAGTGCGCGCGTCGCAGGCGATGTGTCCCTCGAACGCGTGGACGTCGGACACGAGCTGAGTCTGCTGCGTGCGCGCTGCGGCTCCGCACACGCCGCGCGCGAAGTCGATGCGCAGGCAACCGAGCGTGCCCTGGTAGGGGCCCACCGCGAGGGTGCTCTCGCCGACGCGACGGTAAAAACCGCACCACGAGAGCTGCGGCATCGCGTCCCACAAGAGACACGCGAGCGAGGCTTGCAACGCCACCGCGTCGGTTTCGCCTTCGAGGACGCTGTGGATCTCCGGAAGTGCCCCCCGCAGTCGGTCGAGTCGAAGCGGCGCCGCGGCGAGCGTGTCGCGCGAGGGCGCGCTCACTCCTTGGTGAGGCGCTGGATCTCTTCGCGGATCATCACTTCGGCGAGCTGTGGAACGACCTCCCACACCACGCGCTCCACCACCTCGCGCGAGAGCGCCAGGACTGCGTCGGCTTGCTCTGACGTGAGGCCGAGGGCGCTCAGCTTCGGCCCGAGCTGTGCGGCGACGACGCTCTGCACGTCGGCTTGCTGCGCCGTGACCGCCGCGGGTGCAGTCGGACGAGGTGCTGCGGGCTGCGCGGGCATTGGCGGCGGCGCAGACACCACGGTCTGACGAGCCGGCTCGGGCGAGGGCGGCGGGGCATGGCGGGTGGGCACCGGCGGCGGCGCGGCGGGCGCGGCCTTTTGCGGCGTGGCGGCGGCCGTGGCGTACGGATTCGCGTTCTGCGCGTTCACGGGAGACGAGCCGAACACGAGCGTTTGCGCGCGGGCGGCTGTCTGCGACGGCGGCCGCGACACTTCACGCGATGACTGCACGGCAGGGATCGCGTTGGCCGGTGTGGGGGTAGGCCCGCGGAATGCAGCCTGCGGCTCGGCCGGGGCGCGCTCTGGGGTACGGTAAGAAGCGCCGGCTCCGGTTGCCGGTGCGAGAGAAGGCGGGTTGGCCTTGGCTTCGAGCACGGTGCGCGCCTTGTCGAGCAGCTGCTGCGTGTCGAAGGGCTTGTCGCAGTACTCGTCGGCGCCGGCGGCCTCGCCACGGCCGCTGTCGTACGGGTTGAAGCGACTCGAGAGCAGCACGATGGCTGCTCCAGGCGCCTGCGCGCGCACTTCCTTGCAGAGCGCGTAGCCGTCGTCGGTGCCGAGCACGGTGTCGATCAAGACGATGTCGGGCTTGTCGGCCAAGAGCGCCAGCGCAGCCGCGCGGCTGTCTGCGGCGAGTACACGATAGCCTTCGCCCCCGAAGGTGATCTCCAGCGCTTTTCGGATCGTGGCGCTGTCGTCGACGGCCAACAAAGTTTTCGACACGAGGCTCTCCTTCAGCAGAATCGAGGGGCAAATCTCCAGACGAGGTATGCCGCGAGCGCGATTGTGCGAACCAGGGAGCCCGCGTGTCAAGAACGAGCGTCCGCGGCGCGCCTCTTCGGGTAGGGTGCCGGCAATGGCAGCCGCGAAGAAACCCACGGAAGAGCCTGGAAACCACGAGGTTCCGGTGGAACTGGGCGGTCGCCTGCTGGACGCGGTGGTGCGTGAGCTTTGGGGCATCACCTGGGGCGAGGCACGGCGCCTGATCGAGACCGGCAAGATCCGTCTGGACGGCGCCGTGCTCACCGAGCCCCGCAAGCGCGTCCGTCCGCTCGCTCGCATCGACTTCGATCCGCGCGCCCGCAAGCCTCGGCCCGACACCGATCTCGATCCATCGCGGATCGAGTTCGCCGACGCGCACGTCATCGTGGTCGACAAACCCAGCGGCATGAGCACGGTGCCATACGACGAGCGCGAGACCGGCACACTCGAGGCGCGGGTGCGCGCCTGGGTCGTCGCGCAGAGCAAGAAAGACCGCCACAACCAGGCCCCAGCCAACCTCGGCGTGGTGCACCGCATCGACGCGGAGACCAGCGGCCTTTTGGTGTTCACCCGCACGTGGCTGGCCAAGCAAGCGCTCGCCTCGCAGTTCCGAGCGCACACCGTCACCCGTCGTTACGTCGCCATCGCGCACGGCAAAGTCCGTGCACAACGCATCGAAACGCACATCATGGAAGACCGCGGCGACGGCTTGCGCGGATCGTGGGAAGCCCGGCAGCGCAAGGGCAAGCCCGTGGGCCAGCGCGCCATCACCCACGTCACCCCGCTCGAGGTGCTGCCGGGCGGCGCCACGCTGGTCGAGTGCAAGCTAGAAACCGGACGCACCCACCAGATCCGCATCCACCTGGCCGAAGCCGGCAGCCCGCTCGTCGGAGAGCGCGTCTACGTTCGCAACTACCGCTCACCGCTCATCCCGGCGCCGCGCCTGATGCTCCACGCGCAGACGCTGGGTTTCTTGCATCCGGTCGATGATCGTCCCGTGGCCTTCGAGCGCGAGCCGCCCGAAGACTTTGCGGAGGTGCTGGCGCGCTTGCGCGAGCCAGTCGACCCGGCCGCCTGAGCGCGACTACCGCTCGAACGTGGACGAACTGGGCGTCAGTTGACGCCGCCCGGATCCGGCGGCGGTGGCGGCGGCGGCACTGGCTCGGGCTGGGGCTGGCTGCCGCCGACCACGCGCTTGGTCCACTGGCCGATGTGATTGGACGTGGTGAGGCTCTGGAACGGCAGCCAGAAGCCGGTGTAGCTGCCGTCTTGGCCTGCGAGCACCTTGGCGGGATCGACCGCGAACATCCACAGGCGCTGCTGCTCGCCGCCGATGGTGCGGA
>JAYUXI010000445.1:0-19384 GCA_043753085.1 Myxococcales bacterium
TGCACGACTACACGGGCACCGTGGTCGCCGTCACCCACGACCGCTACTTTCTCGACAACGTGGCCGGCTGGATCCTGGAGCTGGATCGCGGCAAGGGCCATCCGTTCAAGGGAAACTACACGGGTTGGCTCGAGCAAAAGAGCGAGCGCCTCGCCAAGGAGGAGAAGCAAGAGTCCTCCCGCCAGCGCAAGCTCAAACAAGAGCTCGAGTGGGTTCGCGCTTCACCCAAGGCCCGCCAGGCCAAGAGCAAGGCGCGTCTCGCGGCGTACGAAACCTTGCTCGCCGAGTCGTCGAAGACCGGCAGCGAGCCCACCGAGATCACCCTGCCGCCGGGCCCGCGCCTGGGCGACATCGTCATCGACGCCCAGGCGCTCGAGAAGCGGTTCGGGGACCGCACGCTGATCGACAAGCTGTCGTTTCTCTTGCCGCGCTCCGGAATCGTCGGGGTAATCGGCCCCAACGGCGCCGGCAAGACCACCCTCTTCAAGATGATGGTCGGCCAGGAAACCCCCGACGCCGGAGAGCTGAAGATCGGCGAGACCGTGAAGATCTCGTACGTCGATCAGAACCGCGACGCCCTCGCCGGCGATCAGACCGTGTGGCAAGTGATCAGCGGCGGCGAGCCAACGCTCATGCTCGGCAAGCGCGAGGTGCAGTCGCGCGCCTACTGTGGCTGGTTCAACTTCCGTGGATCCGACCAGCAGAAGAAGGTGAAGGATCTCTCCGGCGGCGAGCGCAATCGCGTGCATCTTGCACGACTTCTCAAGGAGGGCGGCAACCTCGTTCTGCTCGACGAGCCGACCAACGATCTCGACGTCGAAACCCTGCAGGCACTCGAGTCGGCGCTGCTCGGCTTTCCCGGCTGCGTGGTGGTCATCAGCCACGATCGCTGGTTTCTCGACCGTATCGCCACACACATGCTGGCCTTCGAGGGTGACGGCAAGATCACCTTCTTCGATGGCAACTACCAGGCCTACGAGGAAGACCGCAAAAAGCGCCTCGGCGACGGCGAAGCCAAGGGCAAGCACCGCAAGCTGAAGGTGTGACGGACAGAGTCGCGCGAGCGTGACGGGCTCACTGACACTCGTCCGCCGTGTCGATGCAGTCGAACTTTTCGCTGCCGCTGATGCAGCACTTCTTGGTTCCGGGACGGCCGCTGCAGTCCTCCGGCGCGCAATTCTTGTCGTCGCTCTCGGCGAAGCAGTCGTCGCATCCGGGCCCCACGCACTGCAGCCCGTCGCAGCACCGCACGAACCCCGGGACCGCGGGGGGGCTGCACGCCGCGGCCGGATCGGCGGCGCCGCTCGAAGAAGACGCGGAGCTCGCGGCCGCGCCGCTCGAGCCACCGGAGGACGACGCGCCGCCCGAGTCTTCGTCGCCCACCAACGGCTGCGAGCCGCCGTCGCCGTCTTCGAACGACACGTCCGGGACCGAGGAACACGCGCCAACCGACAACGCGCAAAGAGCCCAAAAACCGGCAACTCGCATAGCGGCAACATAACGACGCGGCCGGACGCTGCTAGCCCCGTGCGCCATTTGCCGCGCGATCTCACCGTCGCCCCAGTCGGTCCGTCCGGCGCTGCGCCCCCCGGTATTCGTCGGTTCGCCGATTGCCTTAACCCGAGGTGAGTCTTAGTGCCACGCGCGGGGCGGCCGTCGCCCTCCAGCCCCCACTACCTTCTCTGGAGCCTCTCGCATGATCAGCCGTTTCCGCCTCTCTTTCGCCTCCGCGTTGGCCCTCGTCGCCGGCTTCGCCTTGCCTTCGCTCGCGTCCGCCGAAACCCTGTACGGCCTCACCGCTGCTGGCACCGGCCTGGTCACATTCGATTCGGCTGCCCCGGCCACGTTCACGGCGCCCGTCGTGCTGGCTCTTCCCGATGGCGTCACGCTGCTCGGCATCGACGTGCGGCCGTCCACGGGCGTGATCTATGGCCTGGGCAGCGACTCCACGCTCTACACCGTCACCGAAGCCGGCGTCGTCGCGACGGTCGGCGCCCTGGGCACCGCGCTCGACTTCACGGCGCAGGTCGGCTTCGACTTCAACAACGTCAGCGAAGGCATCCGCGTTGCCACCGACAACCGCCAGAACCTGCGCCTGAACGCAGGCACCGGCGTGGCCACCGTAGACACTTCGTTCGACTACGCGAACGGCTCGTTGGCGGATGTGCGTGCCGACGGTTCCATCCAGCTCAGCGGCGTGGCGTACACGCCGGTCGCCGCGGGCGCGACCCGGTTGTTCGGCATCGACAGCAACAACCGCGAGCTGGTGGTCATCACGGCTGCGGCGGCAGCTCCGGGGCCCAACCTATTCGAGGTAACCCCCGTTCCCGCGCCGCCTGAGGGTGCCGTCGGCGGCAATACGCTCGGCATCGACCCGACGGACAGCAACGTCGGCTTCGACATTTCGCCCAGCGGGGTAGGTTACGTAAGCGCCAGCGACGGCCCCGACGCGCCTTCCTTCTACACCGTTGCGCTCACCGGCAACACGGCGGGTGAAGCCACGCTGGTCGCCACGCTCGCTGCCGACCTGCGCGACATCGCCGTGAAGATCATCCCCGCCGGCCCGACCGACGGCGGCACCGATGGTGGCGACACCGATGGCGGCGAGGACGGCGGCAGCACCAGCAGCTCCGGCGGCTCCAGCGGCGCATCGTCCTCGAGCGGCCGCTCCAGCGGCGCATCGTCCTCGAGCGGCGGTAGCTCCGGCCGTTCGGGCAGCAGCGGCGCGTCGGGTACCTCCGGCTCGTCCGGCACCTCGGGTGCAGACGGCGGCGTTGGCGGCGACCTAGGCATCGACGGCCTCGGAGGCGGCGGCTGCATCACCGCCGCCAGCACGGACGGCAGCCCGTGGAGCGCCGCGGCCTGCACGGTCGCTCTTGGCCTCGCGCTGGTAGGCCTGCGTCGTCGCAACCGTCGCTGATCAGGTCGCGGCCGTCTGTGCGGCTCGCGTTTTCCAGCACCATCTGCCACGGGCGGATGGTGCTTTTTTGGTGCCGAAAGCGCGGGACTGGCCGCGGGGCCACTGGTCATTCGTGCAACCACGCGAATCCGCGCAGGTATCGCGGACCTACCAGCCATGGGTTGACTGAACGTTCCACCGCCTATATGTTGCGTGTTCGTTGTTCCGGCTGGGCATCTGCGCAGCCTGTACAGAACAGAGCGAGCCCGGTGTAACTCCCGGGCTCCGACGGGGAAAAGATCGGCTCGAAAGAGAAGCGATAGCGCTTGCTTTGGGACCGTTGTTGACGCGTCGCGTTGATCGCGCTGCGGTCGTCGCCGAACGCGGCGCAAATCTACAGGAGACGAGCAATATGGCGATGCAGAGCATGACTTCGAACGTTGAGACTCCTCCCGGTTCCGGCCCGGAGTCTACGCCCGCAAGCGACGACTTCGGGCCAACCAGCATGCGCGTCCGCAAACGCAGCGGTTCCTTCGAACCGGTCAACCTCGACAAGATCGTCAAGGCGATTGGCCGTTCGGCGGCGGGCCTCCGTGAGGTCGACACCATGCGTGTGGCGACCAAGACCATCAGCGGCCTTTACGACGGCGCCACCACCCGCGAGCTCGACCAGCTCTCCATCCAGACTGCCGCTGGCCTCACCGTGGAAGAGCCCTCGTACAGCAAGCTCGCTGCCCGCCTGCTCGCCACCTTCATCGACAAGGAAGTCCGCGGCCAGGAGATCCACGCGTTCTCGCAGTCGATCGCCGTCGCCCAGTCGCACGGTCTCATCAACGAGCGCCTCGCCGCCTTTACCTTGCAGAATTCACGCAAGCTGAACGACGCCATCGAGCCGTCCCGCGATCGTGAGTTCGAATACTTCGGCCTGCGCACGATGTACGACCGCTACCTGCTGAAACACCCGAAGACGCGCCTCGTGCTCGAGACGCCGCAGCACTTCTTTCTCCGGATCGCCTGCGCGCTCTCCACACACATCGGCGAGGCGCTCGAGCTCTACGAGATGATGTCTCGCCTCGAATACATGCCGAGCTCGCCCACGCTGTTCAACGCCGGCACCCGCCACGAGCAGCTCTCGAGCTGCTTTCTGCTCGACTCGCCGGACGACCATTTGCAGAAGATCTACGAGCGCTACACCGACGTGGCCCTGCTCTCGAAGTTCTCCGGCGGAATCGGCATGGCGTACCACCGCGTGCGCAGCCGCGGCTCGCTCATCGAGAGCACCAACGGCCACTCCAGTGGCATCGTGCCCTGGCTCAAGACGCTCGATTCGTCAGTCGCCGCAGTGAACCAAGGTGGCAAGCGCAAGGGAGCCTGCTGCGTATATCTCGAGACATGGCACGCCGACATCGAGGATTTCCTCGCTCTGCGCGACAACACCGGCGACGAGGCGAGCCGCACGCACAACCTGAACCTGGCCAACTGGGTCTCTGACCTCTTCATGAAGCGCGTCGAAGCCGGCGCCGATTGGAGCCTCTTCGACCCGAAGACGGTGCCCGACCTGCCGGATCTGTACGGTTCGGAATTCGAAACCGCGTACGAAGCCGCGGAGCGCGCCGGCCTCGCCGTCCGCACGATGCCGGCGCGTGATCTGTACGCCCGCATGATGCGAGCGCTCGCCCAGACCGGAAACGGATGGATGACCTTCAAGGACAAGTCGAACCTAGCCTGCAACCAGACGGCGCTGCCCGGCCGCACCGTGCACCTGTCGAACCTCTGCACCGAAATCCTCGAAGTCACCTCGGCCGACGAAACTGCAGTCTGCAACCTCGGCTCCATCAATCTGTCGCGCCACACCCGCCTCGAAGACGGCGTCGTCGCATTGGACTTCGGCAAACTGGCGCGTGCCGTGACACGCGCCGTGCGTCAGCTCGATCGCGTGATCGACCTGAACTATTACCCAATTCCCGCCACCGAGAAGTCGAACAACCGCTGGCGTCCGGTAGGCCTCGGCGTGATGGGTCTTCAAGACGTCCTCTTCCAGATGCGCCTGCCGTTCGACAGCGAGGGCGCCCGCGCCCTCTCCAAGAAGATCGCCGAGGAGATTTACTTCCATGCGCTGACCACCTCGAGCCAGCTGGCCGTCGAGCTTGGCGCACACCCGGCTTTTGCCGAGACCCGCACCGCCCGGGGCGAGCTGCAGTTCGAAGCCTGGGGCGTGGTCCCATCGGACACGGCGCGTTGGGACGTCTTGCGCCAGAAGATCAAGGCCACCGGCCTGCGCAACTCGCTCATGATCGCCATTGCACCCACCGCAACGATCGCATCGATCGTCGGCTGCTACGAGTGCATCGAGCCGCAGGTGTCGAACCTGTTCAAACGAGAGACGCTCTCCGGTGACTTCTTACAGGTCAACCGGTACCTCGTCGCCGAGCTCAAGGAGCTGGGTCTCTGGACCGAGTCCGTTCGCGCTCGTCTCAAGCTGGCCGAGGGTTCGGTGCAAAACCTACTCGAGGTGCCCGAGGCCGTTCGCGCCGTGTACCGCACGGCGTGGGAGCTGCCGATGCGCTCGCTGATCGACATGGCTGCCGATCGCGGCGCCTTCATCGATCAAAGCCAGTCGCTCAATCTGTTCATCGAAAACCCAAACATCGGCCAGCTTTCGAGCATGTACATGTACGCCTGGAAAAAAGGTCTGAAGACCACGTATTATCTACGCTCGCGTCCAGCGACCAAGATCGCGCAGGTGGCGGCGTTGCAGCCGCCCGCCAATGCCCAGAGCGGTGCCACCGCAGAGGCTGCGGCGATCGCCTGCTCGCTCGAGAACCCCGAGAGCTGTGAGGCCTGCCAATGAGCAGCCATCTTCGGCCCGCGAAGCTCCTCGATCCCGGCATGTGCCTGACGCTCCGGCCGATGGCGTATCCCAAATTCTACGACATGTACCGCGGTGCGATCAAAAACACGTGGACGGTCGAAGAGGTCGACTTCTCGACCGACGTGACCGACTTGCGCTCGAAGATGTCTCCAGCGGAGCGGCACCTCGTCCAACGCCTGGTCGCGTTCTTCGCCACAGGTGACTCGATCGTCTCGAACAACTTGGTGCTCAACCTCTACAAGCACATCAACGCGCCCGAAGCGCGCATGTACTTGTCGCGGCAGCTGTTCGAAGAGGCGTTGCACGTGCAGTTCTATCTCACCTTGCTCGACACCTACGTGCCGGACGAAGACGAACGCAACAGTGCCTTTGCCGCCGTCGACAACATCCCGTCGATCCAGCGCAAGGCGGAGTTCTGCTTCAAATGGATCGACTCGATCCAGAGCCTGAACACGCTGGAAACGCGTGCGGACCGACGGCAATTTCTGCTGAACCTCATTGGCTTCGCGGCGTGCATCGAAGGCCTCTTCTTCTTCGCCGCGTTCGCGTACGTGTACTTTCTCCGCAGCCGCGGCCTGTTGCACGGTCTTGCCGGGGGCACGAACTGGGTCTTCCGCGACGAGAGCGCTCACATGGCGTTTGCGTTCTCGGTGGTCGAAGAAGTTCGCCGCGAAGAGCCGGAGCTGTTCGACGCGTCGCTCGAAGCGGACGTGCGCGCCATGATCGACGACGCGGTCGCCTGCGAGACGGCGTTCGCCGAGGACCTCTTGGGTGGGGGTGTCGCGGGCTTGTCCGTCCGCGACATGCGCCAGTATCTCGAGTACGTGGCCGATCAGCGCCTCCTTACGCTGGGCATGAGCAGAGTCTACGGAGCCAAGAATCCGTTCTCCTTCATGGACCTCCAAGACGTGCAGGAGCTGGCGAACTTTTTCGAGCGGCGCGTCTCGGCCTATCAGGTTGGCGTGACTGGCGAAGTCGCTTTCGACGCGGCTTTCTAGCCTTCCGTCCGCGGCCGCGCCAAACCGTCCGCGGCCACCCCCCCGCTTTACTCCCTCCCCACCCCCCAACCCCATTAAAACGGGATTCTTAGCAAGCTAAGGACCCCCCGAGAATGGAGGGTGGGGGGTGGCGCGTGAATTGCTGCGAGGGTGGCGATGCGGTTGAACTTCAAGCGAATTGGGCTGTTGTGCGGGCGGGCAGCGCGGGCCTGTGCGGGGAAGATGGGCCTCACGGTGGCGCGCCTCGACCTTCTCGCATTGCTCCTGCTTCACGAGCTCGCGCAGGTCGAGATTGCCGCCATCTTGTGCGTCAGCGAGCCCGTCGTGAGCGTCCTCGTGCGCACGCTCGAGGGACAGGGCTGGGTGCAGCGTCGACGACACGAAAAGGACAAGCGCCTCCGTCTCTGCTCACTCACCACCACGGGTCGCCGCGAGCTCGAGCGACACCTGAACGACCAAGTGAACGTCGACCCGGACGGTCAGTACGGCGCGCAGTGCATGGGTGAGCAGTTCTGGATCGGTGTCGACTGGCAGGGTCCGCTCGAAAACACGGGTCTCGAGTTTGGGGCCATGCTGGCTCACCACCAGACCGAGCTTTCGGTCTTTCGCGCCATACAAACGTGGAACAAGCGCTGCGACTACCAAAAGTTCTTGGACGGCGGGCACGGCTATGGTCGTGCATTCTGGGCGTCCACTTACGTGACCAACGATGGCTACCGACCTCGACGCACGTACGCGCACGCCGAGTTACCCGTCTTGCGGTTGAATCAATTCGGCGAACCGCTGCCTGCGCGCCGCCGTCCGAGCGTACGTAGGGCAACGGCGAAGGCCGCGAGCGGCAGCCAACTTGCCTCGGCCCCCGCCGCCGCATCGCAGCCTGCAGATTGACCGCGATCACTCGACTTGACGTTGGGCGCCGGACTGACCGGCACCGCAGACGCAGCGGCTTTGGCCGAGCCCACTGCCGCCAGGGCTTCGGTCATCGCCTGGCGCGCGTCGTCCGAGGCGTCGGGCGTGGCGTGAGCAGCCGCGCTCGTCACCAGGAGCGAAAGGGCAGCGAGCGCGGAGAACTTCATTGCGGTCGAGAGCTTACGCATCGCCGAGTCGCTACGGTAGGGGCGTGCACGGAATCTTTTCGTCGTCCGCCGGCGCGCTGGCGTTCGCCAATTGCCTCCAGCCTGCATGCTCGTGATGTTCGCGTTGGTGCGTCCCACCACGCCCCAAGAGCGTCGTGTTCTGGCCGCCAATTTCGTACTCGACCTGATCCGTCGCGGGGCGACTTCGAGCACCTGCTCGACGCTCGATTGGATCGAGAGCCAGCGCCGGACCCGCGGGCGCGCCGCATGGGTTCCGGGACCCGCTCGTCACACTTCTGCGCGATCGTGCAGTCCGAAAACGGCGCTCGCTGCCTGCTCGTCTCGATGGCAACGAGGCGACGACGATGCAGTCACTCGCATCGTCGGAAGCAACTGCCACGTGATACGCGCGCCTGGATGGGTACCGGTCGCGCAGACCAACGCTTCTCGCTCGACGGGACCGCGCTGCAAGCTGGCGAGTGCGCGACGGCGCAGGGCCCGAGTTCGCGGATGCTGTTGTGGATCATTGCTTCGATACTGACCACGCTCAGGAATCGACGACGCGTTTCGTGGCGTGGGCAGACGCTACTTGGCGCGCAGCCGGCCCGTGATGGCCGAGAAGCGTGCCTCGTAATCGCGCTGGCTGGCTCGGATCACGTCGTGCGCTTCCTCGGGGCCGTACACGCGCGCGATCTCGACGATGTGCTCTGCTGTGCCGGGCGGTTGCTTGTAGGTCAGGAAGTAGTGGCGCAAGCGATCGATCAGCGCCGCGGGACACTCTTTGAGGTCGGTGAAGCCTCCGTACACGTCGTCGCCCTGCAGCACGGCGATGATCTTGTCATCGGCTTCGTCGCCGTCGACCATGAGCAGGCCGCCGATCGGCACGGCCTGGACCAGGATGTTGCCATGCGGAATGTTGCGCTCGGTAAGGATGCAGATGTCGAGTGGATCGTCGTCGCCCTTGGTGTTCGTGCGGCCGGTTTTCTCGTCGCACAGCCGCCCAACCTCCGCGTCGCACAGCGTCTGCGGGATGAAACCGTACAGCGATGGGCAGGTGTTCGAAAATTTCTGCGGGCGGTCGACCTTGAGGATGCCCGTGGCTTTGTCGAGCTCGTACTTCACCGTGTCCGTGGGCACGATCTCGATGTAGCTGGTGACCACCCGCGGCGCGTTGGCGCCAATGGCCGGCCCGTGCCAGGGGTGCGCGGCAAAAAGGTGGGACAACGCCTGTTCGAATGGACTCGAGCTCATGCCCGCCCTTTACAGCACTTGGCGCCGCGCGGGTCAGCGCAAGAAGCGGTCGGCGGTCTCGCGCAGTAGCTCTTCGATGTAGGACGCAACGAGTGGCGCGTTGGGCGGCACCGAGCGTCGCAGCCGAGCGATGCCGGGCGCGAGCATCTGCTGCGCGGTTTCCGCCACCAGTCGCGGACCGCTGCCGGGTGGCTCGACGCTGCTGGGCCGGCCGTGTCGGGCGTCGTTCCCGAGGTCCTTGCCAACGCGCGCTGGATCACCGCAAACGTCCATCACGTCGTCGAGGATCTGATACAGCCGCCCGACCTCGCGCGCTACGCCGAGCCACGGTGCGGGATCGACGTTGGCCGACAACGCGCCGAGGGCCGCGGCCGCCTCGAACAAGATGCCGGTTTTGGCGCGCTGGTAGCGCTCCAGGGCGTCTCTCGATTCGCAGGGCATGAGCTCGAGGGATTGACCCTTGGCCAGCCCCTCACCGGCGCCACCGGCGCGGAACAGAATGCGTAGGGCCTGATGACAGCGCGGATGATTCTCGACGCCCGTGTGCAAGATTTCGTAGGCGCCGACGATGAGCGCGTCGCCGGCGAGGATTGCGAGCGCCTCGCCATATTCGGTGTGCACGCTGGGCATGCCGCGACGGGCCTTGGCGTCGTCGAAGGCTGGCAAGTCGTCGTGCACGAGCGACGCGGCGTGCAAAAACTCGACGGCTGCCGAAGCGTGCAGGGCGAATCGCTCGTCGTAACCGCCGACCGAGGCGGCCACTGCAATGAGCAGCCGCGGACGAAATCGGGAGCCGCCGCCGAGTACCGCGTGGCGCATGGCGTTGGCGAGAGGCAGCGGCGCCTCGTCGCCGAGGATCTCGGACAAGCCGCGCTGCAGGGCGAACTCGACGGAGGAGCCGCAAACATCAGCGGCTTGGGAAACGCTGTTCATAGTTTGTACCGACTAGCCTACTATTCGGCAAATCATGAACGGAACGCATCCGGCGCAACCGATTTCCCGACCCCGAACCCGCGCGTGCGTCATCGGCGCGGGGGTGGGCGGCTTGGTCGCGGCGATCGAGCTCGCGCTGGCCGGCCACGACGTCGAGTTGGTCGAGAGCGCTCTCGCGCCCGGTGGAAAGATGCGGCAAGCAGTGGTCGCCGGCCGCGCAATGGATTGCGGCCCCACCGTGCTTACCATGCACTGGGTGTTCGAGGAGTTGTTCGCGCGCGCCGGCGCGCGCCTCGAAGATCACGTGCAGCTAATGCCGGCGGAGATTCTGGCCCGCCACGCCTGGGCCGGCGGCGCGTCGCTGGATCTCTTCGCCGATCTCGAGCGCACGGTCGATGCAATCGGCACGTTCGCGGGCGCGAACGACGCGCGTGCCTACCGCGCCTTCGTGGCGCATACGCAGGCAATCTACGAGGCGGTGCGAGGTACGTTTCTGCTCGGCCAGCGGCCTACCCTGTGGAGCATGATGACCAGCCCCGAGGTGCGCAAGCTTTCGCCGCTGGCGGTCGATGCGCACCGGTCGATGATGCGCAGCCTTGCATCGTTTTTCACGGATCCGCGACTGATCCAGCTGTTTGGTCGGTACGCCACCTACGTCGGCTCGTCGCCGTACGAGGCTCCGGGCACGCTGGCACTCATCGCGCACGTCGAGCGAGAAGGCGTGCACTACGTCCAGGGCGGCATGGCGCGCCTCGCGAGCGCCCTCGAGGCGCTCGCGGTCGCGCACGGTGTCCGCGTTCGCTACGGCACAAGCGTTCGGCAGATTCGCGTCCAAGGCGGTGCGGTGCGGAGCGTCGTCGCCGGCGACGACGAGATCCCGGCCGACGTCGTGGTGCACGCCGGCGACGTCGCGGCGCTCGCTTCGGGCCTGCTCGGGCCCGACGTGCGCCGCGCCGTGAGCTACGACTTCGCGCCGGCCGTCCGCTCGCTGTCCGCGCTCACGCTGGCCACGGTCGCGCGCGCGTCGGGCTTTCCGCTCGTCCGTCACAACGTGTTCTTCGGCGCCGACTCCCGGACCGAGTTCGACGATCTGTTCGAGCGTGGCAGGTTGCCGGAGTCGCCCACGGTCTACGTGTGCGCGCAGGACCGAACCGACGGGGATGAGGCGGCGGCGGCCGGCGATGGGTACGAACGGCTCTTTTTCATCGTCAACGCGCCGGCCCGGGCCGATACGAATCCGCTCACGCCCCAGGAGATCCAGACATGCGAGAAATCGATCACGGCGCTCCTGGCGAGCTCGAACCTGACGCTCGAGCACGAACAACGAGTCTGGACCACGCCGACGGACTTCGCCGATCGGTATCCAGGGTCGGCGGGAGCAATCTACGGTCGGGCCTCGCACGGAATGATGTCGGCGCTCAATCGGCCGGGGGCGCGGACGAAGGTCCGGGGCCTGTACGTGGCGGGCGGCACGGTGCATCCGGGGGCTGGGGTGCCGATGGCCGCGCTATCGGGGATCGCGGCCGTGCGAGCGATTCAGGCCGACTCGGCTTCGACCGAACGCTCCAAAACGGCGGCTACCGCTGGATCTACGTCGACTGCGTGAGCGACGACGGCGCCAGCACGCTGGTGCTGATCGCCATGCTCGGCAACGTATTTTCGCCGCGCTATCGCGCGGCTGGCGCGGCGTCGCCGCTCGACTATTCGGCGTTCCACGTGGCGCTCGGCGGCGCCACTTCGCGCTTCGCCCTCACCGAAACGAGCGCGGTCGAGCGCGGGCCAGACTCACTCGTCGTCGGGTCGTCCGCTCTGCGCTGGAACGGCACCGAGCTCGTGGCCTATCTCGACGAGCGGACCGCATTCGGTCGCCGGGTGCAGGGACGCGTTCGGCTCGACGTGCCGGCGCTCCTGCAGCACGACGTAAAACTCGATGCAGCGGGCACGCATCGGTGGACGCCGCTGGCGCCCTACGTACGGGCCGAAGTCGAGCTGACCATCCCTGCGGTGCGCTTTCGTGGTCATGCCTACCTCGATGCCAACGAAGGTGACGCGCGGCTCGAGTCGGAGTTCTCGCGGTGGAGCTGGTCGCGACTGGCGGGCGCGGATGGGCGCACGCGGATCGCTTACGACACCGTCGACGTGCGCGGCGCCGCGGTGGCCCGGTCGTTTGCCGTCGACGCGAGCGGCCTCGAGGAGCGCGACGCCGACGAGCTGACGCCGGTGCCCTTGCCGTCGACGTTGTTCCGGTTGCACCCCACGGTACGCCTCGACGCGGGCGGGCTGCACTCCTCGAAAACAATGCAAGATGCACCGTTTTACACGCGGACGTTGGTCAGTGGCCAGGCGCGCGGAGAACAGGTCACGGGAGTCCATGAGTGGCTCGACCTCCAGCGCTTTGCCAACCCGTGGGTGCAGCGCATGATTCCGTATCGCATGCGCAATGGTTTCCCGCGCCCGGGTGAGCCGCGGTGATCGCGTCGCTTCTGCTCGGCGCGTGGATGTTCCTGGTGAGCGGGGCACACGGCACCGCGGTGGTTCGTCACGTACGGGCGCGGCGTGTCCCGAGAGCTTCTGGTTCGGCGCCTGCCGCGCTCCTGGTTCGGCCTCTTGCCGGCGACGAGCCCGATCTGCAAAAGCGCCTTGGGTATACTGCGGGCGTTGGCCGCGTGCTTCTCTGCGTCGACGCCGCGACCGATCTTGCCCACGACAGTGCCAGCGCAGCAGCGAGCGCACTGAGGGCGCGAGGCGTCGAGGCGGCGGTGGTTCTGACTGGCGCCGAAGGGCCGAATCACAAGGTGGATCAGATCGCGCGCGCCGTCGCCCGTACCGTGTGGCCGTGGGACGTGCTCGTCGTGTGCGATAGCGACGTGATGCTCGAGCATGTCGATCTCTCGGCTGCTCTCGGTCGTTTCGTCGAACCGGATCTGGCTGTGGTGTGGCTGGCGCCGGTGCCGGAACGCGCAGTGCTCTCGTTCGGCGATCGCGGCATGCAGGCGGTGCTCGCAGGCTCACTGCATGCGTTTCCACTCCTGGCTCACATCGACCGCGGCGGGCTGGTTGGCAAGACCATGCTGATCCGTCGCGCCACGCTGGATGCGGCCGGCGGCTTCGACTCGCTGCGCCATCACCTTGGCGAGGACATGGAGCTCGGCCGGCGGGTGCGCGCAGCCGGCGGACGTATCGAGCTGTCGCACGCCGTCGTCACCACTGCGGCGCGCGCCGTCACCACGTCCGCCGCGGTCGAGCGCTTCGCGCGCTGGATCGCGGTCATCAAGGCGCAGCGCGCTGCGCTCCTCTGGTCGTATCCGCTGCTCTTCGCGGCCACCACGCCGGCGTTGGTGCTCGCCTGCGCGGGGGCGTCCCGGGTTCCGCTGCTGCTCGTGCCGGCCGCCGCGCTGCTGGTCACCCGCTGCGCCGTGTGGTGGACGGCGCGAAGCGCGGCTGGCCACCGGCATGCGCCGCTCGCTTTGCTGGTCGACCTCGTGCTCGCCGACGCGCTGCTGTGGGCGGCCTTCCTGCGGGTGGTAGTGGCTCGGCCGCTAACGTGGCGCGGGCGCGCGCTGGTGCTTGGGCCCGAGCGCCGGTTGCAAGGCTGATCGGGTGAACCGGGCGAGAATGTGCGCGGCTACCTGGCCCCAGAACGACTCTGGTGCCTGCATGATACAGGTGAATTCCGAGTCGCCCGCGCGCACCCACGATTCGATGCGCGCAAGCTCGGCGCGTACCGCGTGCTCCTGCGCGGCGCGGTCGGACTTGGCCGGGAGCGGCGCGCCGATCGACACGAGCAGCCGCGGCTTCTCGGCGTTGCCCATTTCGTAGCGGATGGCGAGTGGTACCACCGCGGCAGCCGGAGCGAGACGCGCCAGCTCGGCGCTGCCAGGACGGAACACGAGCAGCTCGGTGATGGGCCGCTCGTCGCCCTGCGCAAAGATCCACACCACGCGGTGGGCACCGCGCAGCAGCCGGGCCGCGTAACGCAGGGAACGCGCGCCGTCGACCGGGTCGGTGAGATCCACGCCGAAGGCGCCCATCTTGGCGAAGAACGGCATACGCCGCAGGTTGGTCGCGTTCATCATCGCGTACGAGTCGAGAGGCAGCAGGCGCTGCGTGAGCCAGATCGCCACGAGCGGATCCCACCAGGCCGTGTGATTGGACACCACCAGGACCGAAGCGCGTGCACCAGCTTCCGCCAGCACGTCGAGGCCGCGGATGTGCACGGCTTCGAACGAGTGCCGGATGCGGCTTTCGCAGTGGCGCGCGAACCAAGCCGAGAACCATCGGGACTTGCGCGCTTCGATCATGAGGCGGCGTGCCTGATCAAGAACTCGGTCTCGGCGAGTGGCGGCAAGGCGAGGACGTCCTTGGATGCCGGCGGCGAGGCCCACCACGACGCGCCCACGATCCACAGCTTGCGCGCGGACGAAACGACGGCGCGCTGCGAAACGGAATCGTGGCCGACCTTTGCGACGACGTCGCCGATGGCAGCGTAGATGTTGCGCGCGGCGAGGATGGCGCGGCGGCAGTCGCGGGGCAGTTCGGCCAGGCCCGCGTCCGAGCGCACGTAGAGCTCGTCGGCACGCGCCAGCAATCGCTCGATGACCTGGGCCACACGGGCATCGAAGGTCGGCGCGCGCAAAAAAGCACTGCGGTCGATGCCGGCGTCTGCCAGCCAGGTGGTGGGAAGATACACGCGACCGTTGCGTGCGTCCTCGCCCACGTCGCGCGCGATGTTGGTGAGCTGCATGGCCACGCCGAGATCGCACGCGCGTGCCAGCACGTCGGCGCGGCGCTCGCCCATGAGCAGCGTCATCATCACGCCGACCGCAGAGGCGACGCGCGCCGCGTAGGCCAGCAGGGTAGACTCGTCCACGATGGTGCGCCCCTCGGCGTCCCAGCGCATCCCGTCGAGAAGGGCGTCCGGCAGCTGGCGCGGAATGGAGTACGCCCGCACCGTGCTCGCAAACAGGCGGTCGACCGGAGAATCGTGCGGCGCGCCGGCGTAGGCCGCATCGAGCCGAGTTTCCAGTCGGCCGACCGCACGCAGCTTGGCGGCCGCATCGCCCTCGGGCAGGTCGTCGACGTGGTCGTCGGCCACGCGGCAAAACGCGTAGAGACCCATGGTGGGTATGCGCACACGAAGCGGCAACAAACGCGACGCCGCGTGGAAGCTCTTGGACCCTTTGCGCAGGATCGCTTCGCACGCGACGACGTCTTGTTGTTCAGCGATCATGGCCAAGCGTGACGGAAGCAACCTGCACCGCATCGGGCACGACGCGGTCCAGGACCTTCGCAGAGCTGAGCACCCCTGGCAAGCCGGCGCCGGGGTGGGTTCCAGCTCCCACGAAGTACAGGCCTTTCACGTCTTCGCTCTCGTTGTGCGGTCGAAACCACGCGCTTTGTGTGAGCACCGGCTCCATGCCGAACGCGGCGCCACGGAACGACAGCAAGTCGTCCTGGAACCCCTGCGGCGTGAGAATTTCGCTCGCGACGATCTCGTCTTCCAGACCAGGCAGCACGGTGCTCCCGAGGAACTTGGCGATGCGTGCACGATACACCTCGCCGAAGGTGGCCCAGTCGGTGCCGCTCTCGAGGTGCGGCACGGGCGAGAGCACGTAGAAGCCGTCGCAACCGTCCGGCGCCATGTTCGGATCCGTGGCGGTGGGGCGGTGCAAGTACAGGCTGAAGTCGTCGGCGACGATCTTGCGGTCGAAGATGTCGGCGAGCAGCTCGCGGTAGCGAGGGCCCAGCAGGATGGTGTGGTGCGCCACGTCGTCGTAGCGCCGCTTCGTCCCGAAGTACCAGACGAAGAGGCTCATCGAGTAGCGCGCCTTTTCCACCCGAGCGTTGGTCCACTTCTTTCGCGCGTGCTCCGGGATCAGGTGCCGGTAGGTCCACGCGCTGTCGGCGTTGGACACGACCACGTCGGCGCGGACCACCTCGCCGCTCTGCAGCCGTGCGCCGACGGCGCGGCCTTTCTCGACCATGATCTCGGCGACTTGCTGCTGCAGTCGCAGTGTGCCGCCGAGCCCCTCGAGCAACGACACGAGGCCGTCGACCAAGGCGCCGGTGCCGCCCACCGGGTAGTGCACGCCCCATTTGCGCTCGAGAAACGCGATCAGCGTGTAGATCGACGTGGTCGAGAACGGGTTGCCGCCGACCAGCAGCGGGTGGAAACTGATCACCTGGCGCAGGCGCTCGCTCTTCACGTGGCGCGACACCATCGAGTACACCGAGCGGAAGCTGCCGAGCTTGACCATTTCGGGCACGATGCGCGCCATGTCCAGCAGCGAGCCGAACGGCATGTGCGCCAGCTGCTCGAAGCCGACCCTGAAAATGCGCTCGCTCTCGGCCACGAAGCGCTCGTAGCCAGACACGTCGCCCGGCGAGAGCCGACGCACCTCGCGCCGCATCGCTTCGGCGTCGCCGGTGTAGTCGAACGAGGAGCCGTCGTCGAAACGGATCCGGTAGAACGGCGTGACCGGCTTCAGATCCACGTCGTCTGCGAAGTTGCGACCGGCAAGCTGCCACAGCTCCTCGAACAGGAACGGCGCGGTGATCACCGTGGGCCCGGAGTCGAATACGAAGTCACCCTCGATGCCGGGCGCCTGCCTGCGCCGTACGTAGGCGCGGCCACCGGGTTGATCGAGCTTGTCGACCACGGTGACGCGGTAGCCGCGCGCACCCAGTCGGACGGCGGCCGCGAGGCCTCCGAATCCGGCGCCGACGACGAGCGCGTGCGGCCGCCGATCGGGGGGCAGCTTGCGGGGGACGGACGCGAAAGTCTCGGCTTGTTGGGTCATTGGGTTTTGTTCCACTTGTTCCGGGCGAAGGCTTGTCTAAGGTATGCGAAGTCGTGGGCGAACCTTGTAGAGCACGGGCGTCCAGCTTCAACCGGGTTGGTGATCATTTGGTGAAGAAAACGCCGCCCAGCTCCACCCCACCCACCGTGCTGCGCATGCCCGCCGGCCCCAAGATCCTGTTCCAGCAGTACGCCCGTGCTATGGACGGCGTACCGTGGGCCGTCGGCGGAGAAGCGGCCGAGGAAGCGGGGCCGTCCGTCGAGAGTGCCGGCGGCCTCGTCGCGTCGCCCGCCAGCGGCACCTGGCACCGCACCGTCATCGACCTACTTCGCGCCGAACGACACCTGGAGACCAAGCGATGAAACTCGTACTTGCTGCCGCGTGCCTCTGCGCGATCACACTGGCTGCCACAGCCACGGCGCTTCCCGCAGTGGGGGCCACGGGGCCGGGTGGAACCGTCGTCGACGCGGAGGGGCGCGGCCTCGACCTGCACGCCATCAAAGGCAAGCCCACGCTGCTCGTCTACGAGGACAAGGAAGCCACCAAGCAAAACCTGCAGCTCAAGTCCGAGCTCTCGAAGCTGGCGGCTGGAGACATCTACCGGCAGGCCATCGCGCTGGTCGCCGTGGCGGACGTCGAGGGCTACGACTACTGGCCCGCACGCGGGTTCGTGAAGAGTGCCATACGCACCGAATCGAAGAAGCTCGGCAACACCATCTACGTCGATTGGACCGGCGGCGTCCGCAAGGCGGCAGGCTTCACCAAGGGCATGAGCACGATCATGCTCATGGGCCGCGACGGCAAGGTGCTGTTCTCGCACGAGGGCGCCATGGCCGGCCCCGAGCGCACCCGTTTGCTCGCGCTGCTGAAGGAGCAAGTCGAGCAGCCGCAGCCGTGACCCAACGACCACGCTCGGGCCGTGAACCCTAGTTCACGGCGGCGCACGCAACTGGATGAACCACTGAGCCAATGTCATGGCATGGCTTTCGCTGAGCAGGCCACTCATGATGCGCCTTCTTTCGACCGTCGTACTCGCGCTCGTGTGGCTTGGCTTTGCGCGTGCCGTTTCTGCGGGCGAGACTCCTCCCGGCTCGGTCCCGGTCGAACGTCCAGCGCCCGTCTCGATCGACATCGATACGGGAGCCCGCACCGTGCTCGTGCCGTCGGGGTGTACGTCCGCAACGAGGCCGAACGGGCAGATCGTCGTGGTTTGCCCGTTCGCGCCGCCGGACCAGCGCGCCGCACCGGCGCCTGTGCTGCGCGCGCCCTCGGCGGCGCCGAGGCCGTTCACGCCAATCCAGAAGGAGTGGTACGGCTGGCAGATCCTGCTCGCCGACGGCGCCTCGATTGCCGCGGGCATCGGCGTCGGTCTCGCCACCAATGGCGATGGGGGCGGCGTGGCGCGCGGGCTCGCGACCGCCTCCGCCGGGTACGTGCTGGCTGCACCCATGGTGCACTGGGCCAATGGCCAGGTGGGACCGGGGTTCGGAAGCATGAGCCTGCGCGTCGGGGCCCCCCTGGTCATGGCGGCGTGGGGCGTTTTCGGCGGCTCGATCCTCTTGAGCGACGAAAACGGCGCTGCCGTGGGCGCAGGAATCGGGGCCGGGGTCGGCATCCTCGGCGCCATCGTCGTCGACGCCGCCGTATTGGCGTACCGCCCGGTCGACCCCAAGGAGCGCGAGCGTGTGTCGGGAGCGGCGAAAAAGCCAGCGCTGCAGTGGACGCCCACCGCCCACTACGACGTCCAGCGCGCCGCCACCACGGTGGGACTCGCCGGCAGTTTCTGAGCGTTCGTGGGTCGAAGCACGCACGGACGCTGTGCTCCCGCGCGCTGACGGTGTGACAAAAAAGGGGTTGCGGCGCGCCGGGTGGCGGACCGCATGGCGGCCTTTGCGCGCGAGACGTTGCTCGTGGCACTATACTTCGCGATTCACGAGAAGCGGAAGTATACTTCTGCTCTTCGCGCGGCTCCGTAAGGGACGGCGACGGCGCCGTCGCGCAGGCGCAGCCGGGAGGGTTGCTTGCGCCCGAGCTGCCCGAGCCACCCGAGCCATTCGAGCTGCAGATCCCAGACGTCACGAAGGTCGACACCCCTGGAATGATTCCATACCCTGCAAGGCAGCCCTCTCCTGGGGTCTCCCGCCATGTCGATCCGTCCCTTCCCGATGCGCCGCGCATCTGCGCACGCTGCCCTCCTGGTAGTTGCCTCCGCGTCGCTTCTCGCCGCGTGCTCGCTCGTGCTCGACTCGAACGAGGAGCAGTGCGCGACGGACGCCGACTGCAAGGCGCGGGGAAAGGGCTTCGAGAAGACGACGTGCTCTTCGGTCAACACGTGCACCACCAGAAAAAAGGCAGACGCCGGCGCGAGTGACCCGCGCTTCGCGTGCGCCGGCAAGCCGCTGGCAAGCCCCGACGGCGATCGAGAGGTCCAGCTGGAGATCCGCTACACGGACTTTTCCACGGGCAACACGCCGTCCGGCCTGGCCGTGCGGCTCTGCGCCACCACCGACCCCACCTGCGCCAACGCGCGCACCTCGCTGGAAGGCCAGGCCGCC
>JAYUXI010000446.1:0-3417 GCA_043753085.1 Myxococcales bacterium
GCCCAGTACAGCCAGGCAAACAGCGCGGCGTTGGTCTTGAAGAAGCCGTTGGCAACCAGCTCTGGGTATTTGTCCGGATGCCAGAGCACGTGGATCGACGCCAGGTGATTCGGCAGATCCTGATACGGCAGCACCTGCACCAACAGCAGCGGCCACGCCGCGAGCACGAACAGCACGCCCGTCAGCGCCCAGAGCCCTCGGCCGAACGGGCTCGGCAGCGAGCGCGGCAGGCTGCCTGCAGCGGGCGTCATCGGGGGAACGCCACCAGCGGCGACCACGGCGGGTCGGGCAGCTTCCACGGCACCCAATGCTGCAGGGCGGCCGAGAGGGAGAGCGTCACGCTGCGAGTGGAAGGAGCAGCGTGAGCGCGAAGCCGCTGCCTTCCACCGGTGCCACGCGCGCGGTGCCGCCGTGGAGCGTGGCGAGTTGCTGCACGAGATACAGCCCGGCTCCTTTGGCCCGATCCATCGCGGCCGCGTTTCCCTCGATGCGCACCTCGACGGTGACCTGATTGCCTGCGGCCACGGTGGCGAGGCGCACCGTGCCGCGCGGGGGTGCGCAGTGCAGGGCGTGGCCTATCAACGTGCGAACCAGCTGCACCAGACGCGCACGGTCGAACGCGCCGTGGATGGGCGCTGGGGCTTGCTCCACGTCGATGGAGTGATTCGGGAACGACGGGGCGAGCTCGCGTGCCGCCGTGGCGATGACCGTGGCGATGTCGACGTTCCCGCGCTCGAGCGCGGCGTGCGTGCCGAGGCGAACGCGGGCGAACTCGAGCAGGTCGCGCGTGAGCAAGCCAAGCCGGTCCAGGCTTTCTGCCATGATCCGGGCGAGGTCGGCGTTGAGCTCGGCCGAGGGCTCGCCCTGCGTGAGCAGCGTGGCGGCCATCGAGAGATTCAGCAGGGGGCCGCGGAGATCGTGATCGACCATCGCCAGCAGCCGCGCGTCGGATTCGTGGGATGCGAGCTCGGCGCTCGGGCTGCGAGGAGAAAGAGACATGGATGAAGCGAAGAAAGTATCACGAAGTAGAGGTGGCTGTCGCCGTGGGCGCTGCAGCGGGGGCTTCGTCGAGGCGATCGGCGCTCAAGCCCCCGCCAGCGGCCAGTGAAACCAGGACGCAAACACGTCTTCGAACAACTCCACGCCTACGTACCGGCCAGCTACCAGCTCGTCGATCTGAGTCACACCATATGCGCGGCTCGTCAGATCGGCGACGATCCCGAGGCCGAGGCCCGAGCCGGTCGTGGTGAAGCTTCCGTACATGCTCGCCTCGTCGGCGACGACGAGCCGCTCGAGCATGCCGCGCTGCGCCGGCGCAATCCGGTTGCCGACGACGACTCGTAGGTCCTGCCCGAGCGACAGCAACCACACCGAGATGCTTGCTTCGTCCGCGTGTCGGACGGCATTGCCCAAAAGATTGTAGGCCATTCGATCCAGTGCGGAACACTCGACGCAGCTCTCCGCCACCACCGCATGGAGGTCGCTCTGGACCTTGACCCGTACCGGCGCGCCGCGCACTTCGCCCGTGTACCCACGGAGAGCGCTGGCGAGGTCTTCGAGCGAGTGCGGAAGAAATGCCAAGTCGCGGGCTCGCGCGTCTGGGTCCAGATCGGCCAAAACGTTTCGCATCATCTTGCGGTGATCGCGGATCCCGAGCAGCAGGGCACGGCGGGTGCCCTCTCGAGCCAGCCCGCGCGACAGACGCGAGAAATGGATCAAGATCGCGGTCAGCGCGCCGCCACGGATGTCATGGTACGCGGCAGCGAGCCGCGCGTCCGAATCACGGTCGCCGCCAAGCCCCCGAACGCGAACCAGCAGATCTTCGAGATCGTGGGCCGCCAAGAAGTCGGCGAGCTCGCCGTCGGCCCTCTCGGAGACAGCCTGCTCGAGCGACGCCAGCATCGCGTAGAGCGACCGCACGACGCTCAAGTCGGGATCCGTGAACCGGGTGGCGTCGAGCGCCTGTTCCTCCGCGCGGTAGCGAACGGATCGCATGTTCTCGAACGCGAGCGGCGCGAGACCTACAACTTGTTTTTCGGTAAGCAGCACGTGGACGGCACCAAAACCAAGGTTGCACGCGCGGGCGACACGGGCAACCGGCATCGCCTTGGCTGCGCGTGTCGGGCGCCCCCTGGTACGAGCGAGTCGAGGAGGAGAAGGGATTCGAACCCTTGGTACCTTGCGGCACGCCGGTTTTCAAAACCGGTTCCTTAGACCACTCGGACACTCCTCCCAGGTGGTGAACGCAGCGTACTATCAGCCGCGCTAGGACTCCAGCGCGGTCACGCGGAGAACGGCACGTGTGCTGAAAGCCACCGGCTGCAGCGCTACGCTGATCGAGTGGCTGCCCCGGAAGGCGGTGACGGCGGCCGGCTTCAACCGACCTCGCTGGTGCGGGCGCCCTCGTCGAGGGTCGTTCCGAGCTCGTTCGCGAGCAACGCCAGCGCGTCGGTGATCGTGAAGATCCCGACGAGGCGCTCGCGGTCCAGCACCATCGTGTGATCGAACCGGCCGCGCCGCATGTCGCGAATCACCGTACCCAGCGTGCTGGACGGATGGACGAAGTGGACGTCGAAGCACATCACTTCCGCAACCGTCGTCGTGTCGAACGGCACGTCTCCCCAGCGCTCGAGAATGTGCAACTCGCTCTCGCGGACCAGTCCGGCCACGCGCTCGCCTTCCATCACCGGCAGGTGACGAATGCCATACGCTGCCATCCGGCCCGCCGCATGGCGTAGCGTCGCCAGGGAGGCAACGGAGTACGGGCGCTCGACGAGATAATTCGAGATCGGATCCGAGTAGCTCGCGCGCGGTGCACGCGGGGGTCTTGACTTCGGCATGACCGTCTCCCAGCAGACGGCGTGCCACTGCGGACTCGGCGCACGGAACCGCCGTCGCTGCGCGCGGGGCCGATGCCGGCGCGCACGCGGTGCAGGGTCTCTGCACGGCGTGCCGGGACGAATCGAAGCGAACCGCCGTGTGCCGTCGAAACGGAGCGGCACGCGCGTTGCTCTGTCGCCCATGCCGTGGCTAGCCTCGTCGCCGATCTTCGTGTTGCCGCGCATTCCGGCGCCGCCTCCTTGGCGTGTCTGCACTGCGGGCTACCAGTGCTCGCTGCTGGCCTGCGCTTCTGCTGCCAAGGCTGCGCGGCGGTTCATCAGCTGCTGAACGCGGAAGGGCTTTCGCGGTACTACGACCTCGCCGACGGGTATGGCACACCGCAAACGTCGACCGGTAGCTCGGTCGATCACAAGTGGATCGAAACCATCGACGTCGACGCGGGCCGAGTCACACTCGATGCGCAAGGAATCCACTGCGCCGCGTGCGTGTGGCTCTTCGAGAAGCTGTTCGCCAGGCATGCCGGCGCGCTGTCGATCACCGTGAATCCGACCTGGGGCACGCTGCGCCTCGCATTCG
>JAYUXI010000447.1:0-8347 GCA_043753085.1 Myxococcales bacterium
GCCATCATCGAGGACAAGTTCCTGAACGACCTCGCGTGGGACATCAACGTGGAGTCGAGCAAGCAGTGTCGCGAGTGGGCCGACCGCGTGGGCCAGGCCACGGGTCGCCAGCGGTTCGTGGCCGGCGCCATCGGTCCACTCACGGTGTCGCTCTCGAACTCGCCCGACGCGGACGACGCGGGCTTTCGCGTGGTCACGTTCGATCAAGTCAAGGCCGCGTACGTGCACCAGGTTCGCGCGCTGCTGGCCGGCGGGGTCGACGTGCTGCTGGTCGAGACCATCTTCGACTCGCTGAACGCGAAGGCCGCGCTGGTGGCGATCGAAGAGGTGTTCGCCGAGCGCGGCACGAAGCTGCCGGTCATGGTGTCGGCCGCCGTCGGCCGCGGCGGCGAGACGATGATCTCGGCGCAGACCGTCGAGGCAATGTGGAACGCCGTCAAGCACGTCGAGCCTCTGTCGATCGGCCTCAACTGCTCGCTCGGTCCGGATCTCATGTACCCGTTCCTCTCGGAGCTCTCGGCGAAAACCACCGCGGCGGTGTCCTGCTATCCGAACGCCGGGTTGCCCAACCCACTCGCTGCCACCGGCTTCGATCTCGAGCCCGCGGACATGGGCCGCTTCCTGGGCGAGTTTGCCGACGGGGGTCTACTCAACATCGCCGGCGGCTGCTGCGGCAACACCCCCGAGCACATCGAGGCCATCGCCAAGGCGCTCGAAGGCCGCGCCCCGCGCGAGATTCGCGACCCGAACAAGGTCAGCGTCGCCGTGCCCGAGAAGGTCCTGCGCCTGTCCGGCTCGCAGCCGTTCACGCAACAAAAGGGCGTGTACATGATGATCGGCGAGCGCACCAACGTGGCGGGATCGCCCAGGTTCGCCAAGCTGATCAAGGCAGGCCATTTCGAAGAGGCCGTCAGCGTGGCCCGCCAGCAAGTCGAGAACGGCGCCAACGTGATCGACATCTGCATGGACGAGGGCATGATCGACGGCGTCTCGGCGATGAGTCGATTTCTCGCGCTGCTCGGCAGCGAGCCCGAGGTGGCCAAGGTGCCCTTCATGGTCGACTCGTCGAAGTGGGAGGTGATCCAGGCCGGCCTGAAGAACCTGCAGGGCAAGGGCATTGTCAACTCGATCTCGCTGAAGGAGGGCGAAGCCGTGTTCCTCGACCACGCGCGCGAGATCCTGCGCTATGGCGCCGCGGTGGTGGTCATGGCGTTCGACGAGAACGGCCAGGCCGCCACCTACGACGAGAAGATCCGCATCTGCAAGCGCGCCTACGATCTGCTCGTGGGCATTGGCTTTCCGCCCGAGGACATCATCTTCGACCCCAACGTGCTCACCGTGGCCACCGGCATCGAGGAACACGACAACTACGCCGTCGATTTCATCGAAGCCACGCGCTGGATCAAGGCCAACCTGCCGCACGCCAAGGTGAGCGGCGGCGTCTCGAACGTCTCGTTCAGCTTCCGCGGCAACAACACCGTGCGCGAAGCCATGCACTCTGCATTCTTGTATCATGCAATCCAGGCCGGCATGGACATGGGCATCGTCAACGCCGGCATGCTCGAGGTCTACGAAGAGATCACGCCGGAGCTGCTCGAGCTGGTGGAAGACGTGCTGCTCAACCGCCAGCCAAGCGCGAAGGCAAAGCTCGGCTCCGCCGAATCGGCGACTGCCACCGAGCGGCTGGTCGACTTCGGCGAGAAGCTCAAGGCCGCGGGCGATGGCCCCAAGGACGAGAAAAAGGCCGAGGAATGGCGCAGCGGCACGGTGGAATCCCGCCTGGCGCACGCGCTGGTCAAGGGCATCGACACGTACATCGATGCGGACACTGCCGAGGCGCACGTGAAGCTCGGCAAGCCGCTGTTGGTCATCGAGGGCCCGCTCATGGACGGCATGAGCGTGGTCGGCGATCTGTTCGGTGCCGGCAAGATGTTCCTGCCGCAGGTGGTCAAGTCGGCGCGCGTGATGAAGAAGGCGGTGGCGTACCTCACGCCGTTCATGGAGGCAGAAAAGGCCGCCATGGCGGAGCGCGGCGAGGTGGTCAAGACCCAGGGCAAGATCGTGCTCGCCACGGTGAAGGGCGACGTGCACGACATCGGCAAGAACATCGTCGGCGTGGTGCTGGCCTGCAACAACTACGACGTCATCGACATGGGCGTCATGGTGTCGTGCGAGAAGATCCTCGCGCGCGCCAAGCTGGAGAACGCCGATCTCATCGGGCTTTCCGGCCTGATCACGCCGTCCCTCGACGAGATGACCCACGTCGCCCGCGAGATGGAGCGGCAGGGCTTCAAGCTGCCGCTGCTGATCGGCGGCGCCACCACCAGCCGCGCCCACACCGCGGTGAAGATCGCGCCGCATTACAGCCACCCGGTGGTGCACGTGCTCGACGCCAGCCGGGCGGTGCCGGTCACCACCAGCCTGCTCAGCGACGACAAGCGCGACGCATTCATCGCCGAGCACCGCGCCGACTACGAGAAGCTGCGCCGCATCCACGCCGGCCCGAAGCACAAGCTCGTGTCGCTCGAGGCGGCGCGCGCCAACGCGCCCCCGATCACCTGGCGCGCAGCAGACGTCGCCCAGCCCGAACGCACCGGCGCACGGGTGGTCGACGTGTCGCTGGACACCTTGCGCGACTACATCGACTGGACGCCGTTTTTCCACACCTGGGGGCTGCGCGGCGTCTACCCGAAGATCTTCGACCACGAGAAGTACGGCGAGCAGGCGCGGAAGATCTTCGCCGACGCCAACGTGCTCCTCGACGAAATCGTGGCGAAGAAGCTACTCACACCGCGCGGCGTGTACGGGCTCTTCCCGGCCAACTCGGTCGGCGACGACGTGACGCTTTTCACCGACGCCTCGCGCACGCAACCCCTGGAGACGTTCCGGTTCTTGCGGCAGCAGCGGGAGCCCGAGAGCAGCAAGTCGAATCGTTCGCTCGCGGACTTCGTCGCGCCTCTCGCGTCGGGATTGGCCGACCACCTGGGCGCGTTCGCAGTGAGCACCGGGTTCGGCCTGAAGGATCTCGCGACGAAGTATCGCGCGGATCTCGACGACTACAACGCCATCATGATCGAAGCCATTGCCGATCGGCTCGCGGAGGCCTTCGCCGAGTACCTGCACGAAAAGGCGCGGCAGGACTGGGGCTTCGGGCGCGCCGAGGGCCTCACCGTCCCGGATTTGCTCGCCGAGAAGTACCGCGGCATTCGTCCCGCGGCGGGGTATCCGGCCTGCCCGGATCACACCGAGAAGGCCCAGCTCTGGAAGCTGCTCGACGTGGAAGCCACGACCGGCATCACGTTGACCGAATCCTTCGCGATGTGGCCGGGCTCCAGCGTCAGCGGCCTGTACTTCGCGCATCCCGAAGCGCGCTACTTTACCCTGGGGAAGATCGACCGCGGGCAGGTCGCGGACTACGCCGCGCGCAAGGGCATGACCACACAGGAGGTCGAGCGCTGGCTTGGCCCCAACCTGCAGTACGACGCCGCGGAGTCTCCGCAGCTGAACGACGCCGCAGAGTGATTGTCAGCGGCGCTCGCTCCTGCTTGAAGCAAGAGCGTGGGTTCGATCGTGGTGATGTTCGGCAGCAAACCGTGCGATCTCGGAGCGCACGAGGGCGAGCTTTTGGTGCACACGTTGCGCAAGCACGGCGGCATGGCATCGGTGCTCGCATGGTGCACCGACGGATGCTGCGGTGCCTGCCGCATCCTGCTGGATGGCGCGCTGGTGCTGTCTTGCAAGATCAGCGTCGGTCCCGCGCTGCACGGTGCACGCATCGACACGCGGGAAACCCTGGACCGCGAGCCCGTCGTGAAGCGCGCACTCGCCGTCTTCGACGCAGAGCGTCCGACGCGCTGCCGTCTCTGCGTCGGCGCCGTGGCCGTCACCGCGCGTTGGCTCACGGATCACGCCGCCGACGTGGAGCAAGCGCTCGCGGGGCTGCGTTGCTCGTGCACGGGTCGCGGATCCCTGCGCCGCGCGCTCACGGCCTAGCTGCGCGCGGATGCACTTCGGGATCGCCCGGCGAGCTCAGGCAGCGGCGAGCAGGTGCGGTCTCACGGCGTCGAGCAGCGCCTTCGCCTGCGCTGGCGCCGGCATGCCAGCGAGCTTCTCGACGGCTGGCTGGTAGCGTCGCGTGAGCACGCGCTCGAGATCGGCCACCGCTGCACGCTTCGCAGCGGCCAGCGTGGCTCGCTCTTCGTCACTGAGCGTCGGTTCGATCCATGCGGCCATGTCCCACGACAGCGCCGCATGCTCGGTCTCCTCGCGGGCGATCGCACGCATCGCCCGTGCGATTTCCGGATCGCTCGCGCGCGCGGCCTGCGCCTCGGCCAGGAGCGCACCGAACGTTTCTTTCACGCAGCCTTCGACGGCGTTGTCGAGGGCGAAACGAAAGCGCTCGCGGGGAGCCACCTCGGCCACCTCGGCCGCTTGCACGCGCGCTCCGAAGCGTTCGGCGAGCCGGCTGGTGATGCGGGTGTGACGCACCTCGTCGGCGCGCGCCTTGCGGGCCCCACGACGCAGCCTGCGTGGCGCACCGAGGAGCCCGAGCTCGCGCTCGATCTGGGCGAACGCAGTGACGCTGGCCGATTCGAGATGGGCGATCTCGGCGAAGAAGGCGCCAAGATCATCGGCACCGGTGGCGCCGTTCGAGTGCAAGCCGTCCGGACGCCGACCGACCGCGCAGCCGGGTTCACCACGCTGGATCACCGTACGCGACTCGATGGTGACTGCGCCGGCGGGCGCGACGGACACCTGCAGCGCGTCTCGCGAGGTGCCTTCGCCGCACGCGAACCCCGTGAACGTGGTGAGGCGGAAGGAGGCCGCAGTCTGGCCAGCCGTCGTGTAGGCCTCGCCCGTGGAGTGCGGATCTTGTGGCGGGCACACGATCTCGTGGTTGCGTACGTACGCAGCGAGGGCAGCTTCGCCCAACGTGTCGATCGGGCCGAGCAGAGTCCCGAGCTGCGCTGCCGTGGTGACGGTGGAGACCGCGCCGCCCTGGGTAACCAGAAGATACGAGATGGTGGGCTGCGCGTTGCCTGCTTGCAGGAGCGCATCGGGAAGCGACTCGAATCCCTCGGCGACATGCGTGGCGGCGACGGCCGCTTCGCACGCGGGTTTGTCGGGCGCGCTCTGACAACGGAACCCGACGCTGGCCAGCACCTGGGCGGGCGCGTCACCGCCCACGATCTCACGGCGAATCTCGATGTATTCTACACCACCTGCACCGAACTTCTCGACGTTGAGATTCTCGAGTGGCCGGTAGCCTTCGTCGCTGCACAGCGAATCCGCGAAGGTCGGGATCACGGGGCCGCCGGAGCTCGCGCCGCCAGAGCTCGCGCCGCCAGAGCTCGCGCCGCCGGAGCTCGAGCCGCCGGAGCTCGAGCCGCCCGCTGCCGTGGGCTCGGAATCTTCGATGGCTCCGCAGCCGAGGGGCATCGCGAGGACGGCAGGTAGCAAGCTACCAAAGAGCAAGGTCAGGGATCGGGCAGTTCGCATGGCCAAGAGTCAGCAAGTCGCGTGCCGTCACGGATTGTCACGTGCGCGCGGCGCTGACGGCGAGTGCGCCACGGTTGGGAGGGGCTCCATGACACGGTTGTCGCACCCGGCTGGTCAGGTGAAAGCAGGGGCGTCTCTCCGAGAAGAGACGCCCCTGGTCGGTGTCGTCCGTAAGCCGAGTTCTGTGTCCCCGCGTCGATCGCTCTCCGCGGGGCGGCTGGTCATTCCTCTAGGGCGCTCGTTACCGAGAACCTCGTGCAGTCTACCCGCAGGCATCGAGCGAGCCGCCCTCTGGCGCCTGCATACATGACCTTGCTCCCGATGGGGTTTGCCCTGCCAACGACGTTGCCGCCGTTGCGGTGGGCTCTTACCCCACCGTTTCACCCTTGCCCGCGAGGCTGCAGCGTGAGCCGCAGACGCGCAGGCGGTTTGTTTTCTGTGGCACTTTCCTGACGTTGCCGCCACCGGGCGTTACCCGGCATCGTGCTCTTCGGAGCTCGGACTTTCCTCCCGCTGCGCCGTCTGCAAGCAGACGAAGCAACCGGCGACCGCCTGGACGGCGCCGACCGGCTTCGCTCTACGCCGACGGCCCCCGCCTCGCAACCCTTCCCCGCCACCGCGACAAACTTCCGGTTTCGCCGAGCCTCGGCGTAGACAGCGAGCGTGCCGCGCCACACCGTCGCCTGGATCTCGCTCGCGTTCGCCGTTGCCAGCTGCAAGAGCGTACGCGTCGACGAGCCGTCCGAAGCTGCGGCTGCACGCGACGAAGCCGGCCCAACCGACCTGGTAGACGGTCCGGACGCCGGCGCGGACCGAGCCCCACCGGTCGAGGAGGCCGCCGCGACGCGCATCGACGTGGCCTTTGCGGGAGACGTGCTGCCGCACACGCACGTGCTCGACGCCCCTGTCGCGGCGCTGCTGGCCGGCATGCCCGCCTTCTGGGCCACGGCCGACGCCCGCGTCTTCAATCTCGAGGCGCCCATCGGCGAACGCGGCGGTCTGGAGGGAGGACTCGCCCTGGCCGCGCCTGCCGCGTGGCTCGGGCGAGTTACCGAGATCCTGCACCCATCCGCATTCGTCGCCGCCAACAACCACAGCTGCGATCTCGGCCCGGACGGGCAAGCCTCCACCGTCGCCGGCGCGGCCGCACTGCAGGTACCACTGGTCGGCCTCGCCACCAGCGACGGCAGCGCCAGCCGCGCCTGGGACGCGACGCGGATTGCCGAAAAGTCTGGCCGGACCGTATGCCTCGTCGCGTGGACGGCGTTTCTCAACGACTCGGGCGAGAACCTTTCCAACCCCAAGGCCCGCGACTGCGTGAAGGGCCAGACCCGCGTGGCCTACGCGCCACTCGGCGAGTATGGCGTGCGCGCCGTCGCGCGGATCCTGGCTACCCCGGGCAAGTTCGACGGCTGCGACGCGCGGATCGCCTACGTGCATGCCGGCAACGAGTACCGCGCGCAGCTGGATCTCTCGCTCGCGCAGGCCAGAGCCGCCGCACCCTACGTCGATGCGGTGATTCTGTCGCACCCGCACGTGCCCGACGCCGTGCGCCGGATCCCCGTCGGCGATCGCACCGTGCCGGTGTTCGGATCGCTCGGCAACTTCGTCTCCAACCAGGGCGCCGACTGGACCCCCGACAAGACCGCTGGCATCGCCTTCAAGAACGGCCAGCCCGACCAGGCTCGCACCGCATGGACGCGCGTCGGCATGTTCGCCAGGCTCGGGTTCTCCTGGGCCGCGGGAAGCAGCGCGCGCGACTTCACGCTGCGCTACGGTTTTGCGTTGGCGTTCACCGAGCGCGACGGCGCCGCGCTGGCGCTGCGGCCGCTGCCGAGCGGTCCCGACGACGCGGTGGCCGCCCGACTGCGCACGGGTCCAATGCCATTTTCCGGCCTGCTGGACGATCCGTGTAGGATCTCGACATCCGCGCCGCTGCCCTGCTCCGCCAGCCAGGTGCCCGCCAGCCAAACCACCCAGGGCACCACCACCAGCCCGTAGCGACCGCCGCCGAAGAAGATCGCGTGCAGCGCCAGCGTGGCCAGCAGCACCAGACCCGCACCGGCACGCCACGGGGCGTCGGACCGATCCCGGGCACTTGCCAGCGCCAACGCTGCCAGCATCAGGATCGACCACGACGCGCCGTGCGGCCACAGCGCCGCCGCCATCGCCACCACCGAGCCGGCTCGCCGGCGGCGCCCGTGTTTCCAGAACGACAGCGCCGCCAGCACCAGCAGTGCGCGCTGCCAGCCGGTTTCCGCCACGGCGAGCACGGCCTTGCCGCGTTCGCCGAGCAACGCCGGATTCGACTCGTGCAGCGTGTACGGTGCCGCCCCGAAGTAGTCGAACGTGGCGCGGGCCTTTGCCGGCACCCGCGCGAGCCAGCGCCCCGGCGCCGCCAGGATCTCGCGGCGCGCCTCGCGGCCAAAGCATTCGTCCTTGGCTGCTTCGTCCCATACCTCGCGGCACGCCCGGGGCGTCTCGAGGGCTTGCCACGCGCCCTGCTCGGTGTGCGCGCCGATGAGCAAGTTCCAACCGCCATTCACGCTGACGAGCGCGCAGCGCTGCATGCGATCGCAGTTGCGCAGCGTCCAGGGCGCGCACACCAGAAACGGCACCACCGCCAGCACCGCCGCCGCGCGCAGGGCCCGACCGCGGAGCAGCAAGAAGCCAGCGAGCCCGAGCGATACCAGGATCGACTGCGGCCGCACCAAGGTGGCGACGCCGAAGATCAGACCGGCCAGCAGCGCGCCGCGCGCCGTGCCGCGCATCCGCCACAGGGCGAACGTGCCCAGCACCAGCAGGTTCGCCGTCACCGCCTCGGTCATCAGCGCCGGCGTGTAGAAAA
>JAYUXI010000448.1:0-8344 GCA_043753085.1 Myxococcales bacterium
GTCGGACCTTCCGTGTAGAACACATCCAGGTTCGATACGCCGCCGCCGAGCACGACGACATCCGGATCGAGCACGTCGATGACGACGGACAGCGCACGTCCGAACAGTTCGATGCGCTCGGACAAAAGCATACGCGCGGCTGCTTCTCCCGCGGCGGCGCGCCGCGCGATGTCGGGCAGGGCAACCCGGCTGCCGGTGCGCTCGGCGTAGCTCGCTTCGAAGGCAGGGCCGCTGAGGTAGGTTTCGACGCAGCCGCGCCGACCGCAGTAACAAGGTGGGCCTGCCACCGGGTCGAGGGTGACGTGCCCCCATTCGCCGGCGATGCCCTGCGCGCCTTCCCAGGCGCGGAGGCTGCCGCGCTCGTCGCGCAGGACCACGCCGCCGCCGACCCCGGTGCCGAGGATCACACCGAACGCCACCCGTGCGCCCCGGCCGGCACCCCAGGTGGCTTCGGCCAGGGCAAAGCAGTTGGCGTCGTTGCCGAAGGCCACGTCGCTGCCGAGCGCCGCGGCGAGATCGTCGCGGAAGGGTTGCCCGTTGAGGCACGTGGTGTTCGAGTTCTTCACGAGCGCGCGGCCGGAGCGCCGGGTGACGGAGCCAGGCATGCCCACGCCGACGGCAGGAACGGTCGAGAGCCCCGCGGTCCGCACCACGTCCCGCACGAGCCCGGCGACCCGCGCGACGACGTGGGCGTAGCCGCCGTCCTGCTCGGTGGCGATGCGCACACGCGAAAGCGCCTCGGGAGTTTCCCCGAGGCGCACCACGACGGCTTCGATCTTGGTGCCACCGAGGTCGACACCGACGCAGATGGGAGCGTTCACCGTGCCGACGCTACCAGCAGTCGTGGCTCTCCGGGCATTCGGCAACCGGGTCTGGCTCCGGCGTGGGGACCCGTCGGCGTCGAATTGCGGATGGTGCCGGTGCGGGCGTTGCGCACGTACCACCCGCTACTTGCGCTACGCGCGGTGCTCGATCTCGGGCTTCTGCTTGAAGAATCCGTTTCGCTCGGGATCGTTGTAGGTCTCGTAGTCGGGAGCCCACGGCGTGATCTCGGTCTTGTCGCCGTGGTACGCGATGGTCAGGGCCATCGGGGTCACCTCGCGGTAGCTGCTGTCTACAGGCAAATCACCGTTCTTCGCGCCGCCGGCAGAAAACAGCGTGATCAGCTTTTCGTGCTCGTCGTCGTAGGTGCGTTGCACGCCCTCCGGGACTTTCTCGTGACCGCGCACCATCGTGCTCGAACCGATCTGGCGCATGAAGGCGCGGAACTGCATGCGCCCGAAGGCGAAGCGCGCGCTCTTGTCCTGCAGGTCGGCCGGGATCACGTCGGCCGTGCTGGGATCGCTCCACATCATCTGGAAGCGCACGTCCGGATCGTTCAACGCGGTCAGATCGCGGTACTTTTCCTTCCACAGGCGATCGCGCGGGATGCCGCCGTGCACGAAGAACAGCTGGTCGAACAACAGCACGTTCGGCATCGCCTCGAACAGCGTGCGGTAGCGCCGGAACACGTCGATGGAGAGGTGTGGCTTGAGCGAGTTGATCGCCTCGGCCGGCTTTACGCCTCCGTACATGGTGCCCTCATGCTCGATGTAGTACTCGTGGTTGCCGCGCAGCACGTAGACGTGGTCGGGCGCGGTGACCAGCAGCTGCAGCACCGTGCGCAGCACGCCGTTTAGGCTGAACAGCCCGCGGTCGATGTAGTCGCCCAGCAACACCAGCAGCGGCATGGGCGTGGTGGCCGGCGCGCGGCGGTACGCGTCGACCTTTTCGAAGAAGCGCGACTGCATCAGCGCGGCCTTGAGCACGCTGTAGCAACCGTGCAGATCGCCGAGCACGGTCAGCTCGTACTTTTCTCCAGGGCTCGGCATGTGCACGTAGGTATGGCCGTCGAGGCAGCGGGTACCGGCGGCCAGCTGGTCGATCGATGTCTTGCCGGTGAGCGTGCCGGCGCCCTTCTGGCGCTGCTCTTCGAAGAGTGCGATGGCGCGCTCGATCAGCGTGGCGTCTTCCGCCACCTGCGCGAGGATCTTGGCGGGATCGCGCGAGAAGTGGTGCTCGGCCGGCTGGAAGAACGGGTGGTTGGCGCGCGAGATGGCCATCGCCTTCACGTCGCCGATGTGCACGGTGGATGCGGCTTCGGGCTCGATGTCGACCACTATGTCCGCGTCGGACTCGAGCAGGGCGGCGAGCTCGGCGCGGAAGGCGGTCTCGGCGGGGTGCGCCACTCCGTCGGCCATGAGCAGATCGTCGATGGTGTTCATCAGCTGCTCCTGGCCTCCGCGATCGAAGCTCTGGAAGATCTCGAAGCAGCGGACCTTGAGCTTGGTGTGCACGAACGCGCTGGGATCTTCGTCGTCGGATACCGATTCGGTGAAGAGGTCCTTCACGCGCTGATCGATGCCTTCGAAGACCTCGAGAAAGTGCCGCGTGTACTTGCCGATCACGTCTTTGCGCATCGCTTCGTCTGCACCGCTCATGGCGGCGTTGGCGCGGCTCGTGATCAGCTTCTCGATGTACTGGCGCACGAAGGACCGCTCGGCGGCGTCGAAGTCGCCGTCGATGTATCCGAACGTGGTGAGGTAGAAGATGATGGCGTGCATCTCGCGTTCGGCGCGAAGGGGATCGGTGCTGAAGGTCATCATGGCGGCGCCAAGATACTCCGTTTGCCCGGGTCAGTCGTGGTCCACGAGGGTGGCCTGCCGCGCGCGCTACTGCCCAGTGGGCCGAGCGGGGCAGCCGCGCCACTCGGGCTCCACCGCCTCGAGGCCCGGCACGTTTGGACACACGTCTTCCCGGTCGAGCACGCCGTCTCCGTCACTGTCGACGGGGCAGCCGCTGGTCTTGCGGTCCTTCGTGCGTGGGCCTCCGGCCTCCGGACACGCGTCTTCGGTCGCGCAGATCTGGTCGTCGTCCTTGTCCACGCAGTAGTCTGGCGCGTAGTCCAGCACCGCCAGCACCCGCATCGCCGGCGCGGTGTCGGCGCGATTGATGCGCCGGCCGATCGAGGTCCCGAGGGTCACGTCGTCGCCCAGACGCAGGTGCCCGCCCACCAGGAACTCGAGCGGCGACGTGCGCGGTTCCAGCCACGCGTCCTCACCCTTGATCAGGGTGCTGCCGAACAGCTCGGGGCCGAACACGACGCGATCGTTCACCTTCACGCCGAGCGCGAAATTGTAGGAAAGCTCGCTGCCGCGCTCTCGCCCTGCAAACTGGACGCGCGGTCGGGTTTGCAGACCGACGCCGGCGGCGTACACGATGGCGCGCAGGCGCCCCGCCCACATCACGTGCGGCTCCATCCGCACCATCCCGTCGCTCATCGAATTGGGCTGCGATCCGGTCGGCAGGTAAGCGCGGAGCCCCACCGCCAAGGTGGCCGGTCCGCCGAAGCGGCCTGCCAGGCGCGCACCCAACGAGGCGCGCAGATCGCCCAGGGCCGGCTTGGTGGTGACGTCGAGAAGGCCGGGCGCCGGATCGCCCACGTTGGTGAAGACCGACAGCGGCAGCAGCAGTCCCACGCGAAAGCGATCCGCCAGCACCAGGGTGCCGCCAGCGCGCAGCACTACCCGGTCGGTGAGCAGCTCGTGGCTGCGCTCGCCCGCCGCGTTGCGCAAGACAAGCGGGCCGTACGCGTAGTCCGTGGCCAGGCCGACGGCGCCGCGAACGCGCCCACGGAAATCCAGCGAGTCGCCCACGAACCACTCCGAGCCTCGTTCTGCGGGCGGGGCGCCGCTGACCGCGAATCCCGGCGGCGTGGCGCTGGCCATCCGCGCCAGCAGCAAGGCGGCACCGGCCAAGGGCCGTGCGCGGAGCGCGAGCGCGAGCGCTGCCCGTGCGAACGTCATGGCGCCCCGCATCATGGCGATCCGGTATAGAGCGAAGGACAGTCGTCCGGGGAATGTCTTGCGAAAATTTTGTCTGTCCGTTCCGTTCGGCGCCTCTGCTGCGCTGCTCGTCTTGCTCGCGTCTTCGCGCGCGCAGGCGCAAGAACGTACCAAGGTGAAGCAGCTTGCGTACGACGTCCGCGTCGACACCGCCGTCACGCTCACGGGGCTCGTCTGGTACGTCAGTTCGGATCTGCTGAAGGGTAGCCTCGTGCCAGAGAAGTGCCGCTGGTGCTACCGCCGCAAGGACGGCACCGACGCGCTCAACACCGTCGACCGAAGCGTGCGGCATCACTTGATGTGGAAGCATCCGCACACGGCGCACGTGCTCAGCAACATCCTCGCGTTCGGGGCGCTGCCGGCCATGTCGTTCGGCCTCACGCAGATCGCCGCCCTGCACGACGACGCGGCCCGGGAAATACCAGTCGATGCCTTGCTGATCGCCGAAGCCACCGTGCTCGCCCTCGACTTCAACCAGATCGCCAAGTACGCGTTCGCCCGGGAGCGACCGTTCGTGCACTTCTTACCGCGAGCTCCCGAAGGGGTGCGGCAGCTGACCGCCAGTCCCAGTGACGACAACCTTTCGTTCTTCTCCGGGCACACCACCGGCGCGTTTGCCGTCGCCAGCTCCGCCGGAATGGTCGCTTCGTTGCGCGGGTACCGGCTGGCACCAGTGGTGTGGAGCACCGGCCTGATCAGTGCCGCGGCCGTCGCCTACCTCCGCATCGCCGCCGACAAGCATTACTTCTCGGACGTGATGCTCGGCGCCGTCGTCGGCACGGTTCTCGGCGCGGGTTTGCCCCTGCTGTTCCACCGTCCCGAAACCGGCCCGGGGCCCACGTCGTCTGCTCGCGCGCCGCTCACGCCGGGCTCGATCTCGTTCAGCGGAACCTGGTGAGCGCCGGCCGAGGCGCCGTCGCGGCGGCGTCGGCAAAGGTGACAACACCCCACCCGAAGTGAGACCCTGAGATCTCATGTCTCGATTCGCGCCTCTTTTCGATGCCATCACCAAAATGCAAGCCGACGAGCTTCGTCTGATCAGCGGCGAGCGCATCTACGTGCTGCGGTCGGGCGCCCGGCAAGACCTCGGCAAGGAACCGCTCAAGGCTGCGAACATCGACCCGCTGGTAATGGAAGTGCTCTCACCGGAGCGCGTGGCTGCCCTGGGCGCCACGCCCCACGTGGCCCGGCTCGACCACGCCGGCGCAGGTTTCTTCGTGGCGATTCGCCGCAACGCCACCGGCACCACCGTGGTGATCACCCCCGAATCGAAGGGGCCTCCGGCGGGTTACGCCCCGGATTCCTCCGCGACGCAGATCACCCGGCTGCCGGAGCCCGTGGTCCGTGCCCGCGAGCCGGAGCCCATGGTTCGCGCTCGCGAGCCGGAGCCGTCGCGCGCCGACCCACCGATGATCAGCCGCGGCTTCGAGGCCAACGCCAGCGGCAACGAGATCGACGCCATCCTGCGCGAGATGATCGCCAAGGGAGCGTCCGACCTGCACCTTTCGTCCGAGGTGCATCCGGTGCTGCGCGTGCACGGAGAGATGCACTTTCTCACCGAATGGCCGAAGCTCCTGTCGGACAAGATCCACGAGCTGGTGCGGCCGCTGTTCACCGAAAAGGCGCGCGCCGACTTCGACGAGAAGAGCGACGCCGACTTCGCGTACGAGGTGCCGAAGCTCGCGCGCTTCCGCGTCAACGTGTTCCGTGATCGCAAAGGCGTGGGCGCCGTGCTCCGGCAGATTCCCATCCAGATCATCTCGGCCGAAACCTTGGGGCTACCGAAGGCCGTGCTCGATCTCTGTTACCTGTCGAAGGGGCTGGTCGTGGTCACTGGTCCGACCGGCTCGGGCAAGAGCACCACGCTTGCCGGCATGGTCGACTACATCAACAAGAACCGGCAGGATCACATCCTCACCATCGAGGATCCGGTCGAGTTCGTGCACGAGAACATCAAGTGCCTGATCAACCAGCGCGAAGTGGGGCTGCACACCAAGTCGTTCAAGAACGCGCTGCGTGCGGCCCTGCGCGAAGATCCGGACATCGTGCTCGTGGGCGAGATGCGCGATCTCGAGACCATCTCGATCGCCATGGAGACGGCGGAGACCGGCCACCTCGTGTTCGGCACCTTGCACACCACCACGGCCATCTCGACCATCGATCGAATCATCGATCAGTTCCCCACCGACCAGCAGCCGCAGGTCCGGGTCATGCTGTCCGAGTCGCTCAAGGGTGTGGTGGCCCAGGTGCTCTGCAAGAAGATTGGCGGCGGTCGCGTCGCCGCCCTGGAGATCTTGCTGGTGAACCACGCCGTCGCCGCGCTGATCCGCGACGGCAAGACGTACCAGATCGCCAGCACCATGCAGACCGGCAAGAGCGCCGGCATGCTTACCATGAACGACTCGCTGCTCAACCTGGTGGTCGGCAAGCAGGTGAAGGCGCTCGATGCATACGTGAAAGCCGTCGACAAGTCCGGGCTGCTGCTGATGTACAAGAACGCGGGCATTCCTTCGCCAATCTGACGACTCGTAGCTCGGGAAGAGCCGCCTCGGGCCGCAAGGCTACGGCACCGTCCGCTACTCGTGCGGAAAAGGTCCCAGGAACGCGTTGTAGTCGAGCATCCACGCGCCGTGGACCAAACGCAGAACGACGTCTCTGGCTTGGTTGTCCACGGTCACGGAGTACATGCGTTCGCCTTCCGCAACGGACTTCACCGTGGCGCCGCGCAGCGCAGCGGCGGCCCCACGCCATTGCTCGTCGGTCCAACTGGTCAAAAAGCGGCTGCCGCTCCAGCCATCGCTGACCTGCGCGCAGACTGCCTCGGCATCTTTGCGTTCGAAGGCTGCAGCAAGCTCACGCAACGCGCGGTCCGCAGAATGTCCGCCGGCGATCGCACCTGCGGCAGTCGAGCTACCCGCACCGCCGGGGGCTGGAGCGTGCGCCTTGGAGGAGCAGCCACCGAGAACGACAAGAACGAAAGCGAGCGTCTGCAACGCAGCAACGGTAGCACGAGGGAGCTCGAACGGCGCACGCGAGGCTGGCGCTACGTGTGGGCGACGCGCACTTCGCTCTTTCTGACGAGAGGGGTGTGAGGCATTGCGGGCATGGACTTCGGATGCCCCCCAGACGTCGTCGACGTGGACGGGATAGCCGTGAAAACTCAGCCTCCGCAGGCGTGGTCGGCGAGGACGTCCTGCGAGGGGCAAAGACAATGGCACTCGCCACTCTCGCGCGCGTCTCCGCAGAACGGATGGTCGTACTTGTTGTGCGCATCCGCCTTGGTGGTGGGACGGTAAACGGTCCAGCGTGCTGCCGCTGCGCCCGGGTCGGTGTCCGAGAAAGGCGTGATCCAGAGGTCGTCGCCCTGGCGCTTGATCCGCGCATAGAGAGTGGCCGGTGCGGGATACTCGCTACGATTGCGCGGATGAGCGCATGAGTAACGCTGTTGCTGCTGCACCGTCACTACGTCGTCGGCCAGGGTGTAGCTGCCGTACATTTGGCTGTCCGAGCCCGTGGTTACCCGGTGCATGTGATGAAAGCGCGCCGAGTCGATGTAAAGCACATTGATTCCGTACTTCGTGCAGGAGATGCCAGCAGGGCACCCAGGCCAGCCGTCTTCGCCGACCTTCCACGTCATGTCGTCGTCGCTGATGCTCTGCGTGACCGCGTCGTTTTCCACCGTCTCTTTCCAGACCCAATACCCATCGATCTGCAACGTCGATGGGCTCGCCTGGTCGGCAGTCGCGTCGGCGCTGCCATCGCTCCGTTCGCCTGCGCTGGCATCGACGCTTGCATCCGCCCGGAAAGCTGGACCACCCGGCGCGCCGTCGGGACGATCTACTTGCGTGGTGCTCCCGTCGAGCGCGGACGCGCCGTCCGAACCCGAATCACCGCATCCAATCCACGCGGCCACCATGATGACTCCGAGTACAGTTCGCATTGTCGGATCCTACCGCATGGAGGCGCCTTCTGCGCCGCTGCTCTTCGAGCTTGCGAAGGATGCGGAATCCAAAGAGTGACGACGAGAACGGAAAATCGAGTGCAAACCTCGCCGAGCTCACGCTTGCTGGTACTCCTAGTCGAGCGGGCTACGGATCTTGCGCTCCACGGGTCGCGGAGTCTCTGAGAGTGTGAGCCAAGGCGCTCACCCTCATTTTTCTTACTCTGGAGTCGGCTCCGCCGACGGTCGCATCGCCTCGCCTCGCATCGCATCGCATCGCATCGCTCGCGAGTGCTCAGGCCTCGCGCGCGACTCGCTGCACCAGCCAGGCCACGGCGTAGGTGATGTCCTTCTTCGGGGTCGAGCACACGCGCCACGCGAGGCCGTCGACCAGCGCGAGAACGTGGGTGGCCCAGCGCCGCAACCAGCGCACTCGCGATCTCTCGCTCGTGCAGAACCACTCCCGGCGGGAAGTGAGCACTTCGTCGAGCGCACGGCTGCCCGGATGCTCGTGCCGTCG
>JAYUXI010000449.1:0-3412 GCA_043753085.1 Myxococcales bacterium
GGTAGTCTTCGCGACGAGCCACTCGGCTCGTCGTACGACTGACCACAGAAAGCCTCGGCCTCCTCGGAAGCCGAGGCTTTTTTCCGTCGAATGCCTTCCCTCATGCAAACGGGGGTCGGTTGACACCCAATGGTCACAGTGCTCCGCTACTGCGTGACCTCATGGCAAAGGTGCTGGTGATCGAAGACGAGGCGGATATCCGGCAAGTGCTCGAGTACAACCTCGAAGCCAACGGGCACAAAGTCTACCTGGCGGCCCGCGGCCAGGAAGGCCTGCGCACCGCCAAGGAAAAGCGCCCCGATCTGGTCCTGCTCGATCTGATGCTGCCCGATCTGCCGGGCACCGAAGTCTGCAAGCAGCTGCGCGCCGACCCGGAGACGGCCAAGATCGCCATCGTGATGCTCACCGCCAAGGGCGAAGAGATCGACCGCGTGGTTGGCTTCGAGCTCGGCGCAGACGACTACGTCACCAAGCCGTTCAGCGTCCGCGAGCTGATGCTGCGCGTGCAGGCGCTGCTCCGCCGCGGCAACGTCGCGACCAAAGATCGCCTGCCCATCGACTTCGGTACGCTCAAGGTGGACCGCGGCGCGCACCGGGTCTGGGTCGAAGGCGGCGAGGTCGAGCTCACCGCGCTCGAGTTCAAGTTGCTGGTCACCCTGCACGACCGGAAAAACCGCGTGCAATCGCGCAGCGCCTTGCTCAACGACGTCTGGGGCATCGAAGCCGACATCACCACGCGTACGGTCGACACGCACGTCAAGCGCCTGCGCGAGAAGCTGGGCGCAGCCGGCGAGTACGTCGAAACCGTGCGCGGCGTGGGGTATCGCTTCGCGGAATCGCCGAACGGTGCCGGTCAGGAAGGCTGACGTTTGCCTCTGCTTCGCCTGCGCGTCGTCGCATTCGTATGGCTCGGAGCGATGTTCGCTTGGATCGTCGGCGAACGCGTGGCCGAGGGCACCCTGCCCAGCCTCGGCGCGTTGTCGATCGGATCGTCGATCGTACTGGTCGTGGCCGCACTGGCCAGCGCGCCGCTGTTCGCGCGACTGTCGGCGGTCGTCAAGCTGGCCCGCGAAGTCGATGCGCCCGGCGTCGCGAAACTGACCGACGGCGCGGTACCGCCGACGCTCGGCGGCGGTACGAGCGGCGAAGGCGGCCTCGACGAGCTGCGCCGCATCCTGCTGGACGTGAAGCGACGAAACGCCGCGACCTCACGCCTGTTGCTCACGCAGCAGAATCTGTCGGCGCGCATCTTCGATGGCATGCAGGAAGGTGTCATGCTGGTGGATTCGCACCGGCGCGTGCTCGCGTGCAATCCAGCGCTGCGCGAGATGCTCCTGCTGCGTTCCGACGCGATCGGCAAACCGCTCATCGAGGTCGTGCGCCACGCCGAGCTCGACGGCCTGCTCTCACGCGTCGGCAAGGAAGCGACACCGAGCGGCGAGCTCGAGCTGTCCGGGCTCGCGCCACGGCGCGTCCTCGTCAGTGCGTCCGCGCTCTCCGGCAGCGACGGCGGCGTGCTCCTCGTGTTCTTCGACGTGACGGCGCTGCGCAAGCTCGAGAGCCTGCGTCGCGACTTCGTGGCCAACGTTTCGCACGAGCTGCGCACCCCGGTCACGTCGGTGCTGTCCGGCGCCGAAACGTTGCGCACCGTGCTGGCGTCGGATCCTTCGCGCGCCGTCCCCTTTCTCGACATCATCGAGCGCAACGCCGAGCGCCTGCGCCTGTTGATCGAGGATCTGCTGGACCTCTCTCACATCGAGTCCAAAGGCATCAAGCTCGCTCCCGAGACACTGCGCGTGAAGAGCGTGGTCGTGCACGTCCTCGACCTCTTTCGCGAGCGGGCCGCCAAGCGAGGCATCACCCTGAAGACCGAGATCGCCGACGATCTGGTGCTGGTGGCGGATCGCCGCGCCGTCGAGCAGGTGCTCACCAACCTGGTCGACAACGCCGTCAAGTACGGCAAGGACCGCGGCCAGGTCACCGTGGCCGCCTCGCCGGCCACTCCGTTTCCGGGGACGACGGCCAGTGCGTCCAGCAAGCTTTCGCTCTCGGTCCACGACGACGGCGCCGGCGTTCCGAAGCAGCACCTGCCGCGGCTCTTCGAGCGCTTCTACCGCGTCGACTCCGGGCGCTCGCGTGAGCTCGGTGGCACCGGCCTCGGACTGGCGATCGCCAAGCACCTGGTCGAAGCCATGCACGGCAGCATCGGGGTGGACAGCGGCGAGGGCGACGGCACCCGCTTCGAAGTACTGCTCCCGCGCGGCGTGGCCAAGCTGGAGCACGCCAGCAGCGCCGCGAAACCGGACCAGCCTTCGTTGCCGTAGCAGCGGAGAACGGGCACACTCGCCGTGGTGAGCCATCGACACGTAGCGCGCTATGCTTGCACCGAGGTCACCCCGGCGCGCGTGGCCCACCTGTCCCAGTTTCTCGCCGGCAGTGCGGCCCCACCGATCGCAGTCGTCACGGCCACGCTCGCCGGCGCCGGAGTGCTGCGCGGCGCGTTCGAGGCCCACACCGCTCCCGGCGAGGCCTACCGCCGCGCGAGCGGAGGGCGCAGCGTCAGCCTGGGTCCAGGTTGCATGTATGTTGCACTTTCGCTGCAGCGGCCGACCGACGTCGTACCCGACGCCAACGGATCCAACCTACTGAACCGGTTGCTGCGGCCGCTGCTCAGGGCACTCACCGCGGAGGGCGCGCTCGCCCACTATTTCGGCCGCGATTGGATCGCCGTGGCCAAGCGTCCCGCCGGCACGGTGGCCTTCGCGCACCAGCGCGGCTCTGGTCGCACGCTGATCGAAGCGTTTCTCGGCGTGTCGCAATCGGTCGCGGTCACGGCGTCGCATCCCTCGTATCTCGGCAAGGTGCCCGACAGCATCGAACACCTCGCGGGTCGACCGCTGCAACAAGAACGTCTCGCCGAGCGCATCGCGCACGCGTACGCCGTCGCCTACGGCTTCGAGTGGACCCCACACGAGTGGCCCAGCACGGAAGCGGCGGCGCTCGGCCTCGAGCCCGCGTGGCAAGCCACCGTGGAAGAGCCCATCGGGCTGCTCGGCGCGCGGCGCGATCCGGACGGCAAGTTGCGTCTGGGCGGCGAGCTCATGATCTCGCAAGACGTCCTTGCGGGGCTCACCACCTGGCTGGACACGGCGACGTCCGAAGCAGACATCGACGAAGCGTTGGCCACGTGCCTGTCGGGCACGGAAGTCGCGCTGTTCGGTCTGCGCGATCCCTCCTCGATCAAGCGACTGGTGCTCTCGCTGCCGCCGCGTTGAGCACTCGCCCCAGGCGATGCGAACGAAAAGTTGAGCACTCGCCCCAGGCGATGCGAACGAAAAGTTGAGCACTCGCCCCAGGCGATGCGAACGAAAAGTTGAGCACTCGCCGCAGGCGATGCGAACGAAAAGTTGAG
>JAYUXI010000450.1:0-3411 GCA_043753085.1 Myxococcales bacterium
AATCACGCTTTTCTGCGCCATCCTGGGCCGGCAGCGGATGATCCTGGTCACACAAAAGGCCGCCGAGCTCGGCTGCGACGCGATGGTGCCGGTCGTTACCCAGTACAGCGTGCAGCCTGGACCCGCGCTCGAAAAAGAAAAGCCCTGGGCGTGGCGCGGGCAAAGCCTCAAGGGTTCGCGGCAGTGTCGTCGTGGCAGCGTGATGCAGGTGCACGAGCCCATCGACCTCCAAAAGGCGCTCGCGCTGCCTGCCTGGACGGGAGCCCACGCACGGTTTTTCCTCGATGATCGCGGCGCGGCCGTGCCGACGGACGAACTGCGTCCACGCGCCGGCGCCTATGCGCTCATGGTTGGGCCCGAGGGCGGCTTCAGCGATGCGGAGCGCGCGCTGCTGCTCGCAGCCAAAGGCGCTTCGCTTCGCCTCGGCGGCCGCGTGCTGCGCGCCGAGACGGCAGTCTTCGCCGGGCTGTCGGTACTGCAGCATCGCCTCGGCGACCTGAGGTGAAGCGACCCACGGCGCCGAAGCCTGCCAGGCCACGCGGCTGGGTGATGCGTTGCTCGTTCGCGGCCGTCGTGATGCTGGCCGTCGAAGGATGCGCGAGGACAGCCGAGCCACCGGAGGATCTCTCGCTGGGCGAAGCGCTCGAAAGCGGCCACGCCGAGTGCGACGCGCCGCAGGGGATCCCGTTCCATGGCCGCAGGCGCTACCTGCATGGCGTGAACTATGCGTGGCGCGAGTTCGCCACCGACTTCGGCGGGCTCGCTGCATGGGGGCGCGGCGGCGTCACCGGCGACGCCGCAGCGGTCGACCGCGACCTCGGAGCGATCGCCGCGTCGGGTGCCAGCGTGGTGCGCTGGTGGATCTTTCCCGAGCTTCGCGGCGATGGCCTCGTGCGCGACGCCACCGGCAGCGTACCGCGACTCTCTGCGCGCGCCCTCGCGGATCTCGACCTGGCGCTCCAGCTCGCCGAGCGGCATGATCTATATGTATTGTTCACGATATTTTCCTTCGACGGCTTCCGCGCGTCCAAGGGCGGCTTGCCCGAATCGGTCGACCTCGCGCCTCTGGTCCGCGATCCGCGCGCCGTCGAGGAGATTGCCGCGCGCATCGTCGCACCCCTCGTCGACCGTGCTGCCCGGGGCCGCCACGCGCATCGCGTCTTCGCGTGGGATCTGCTGAACGAGCCCGAGTGGGCAGTGTCGGATCTCGCACAGCGCAACATGTGCGACGCCGCGGTGGACCCTACCGACTGCGTGTCGTACGGCGAGATGCACTGGTTTCTCTCCCGCCTGTCAGAGGTCGTGGCGGCTCGGATCCAGGGCCTGCCCGAGCGCAAGAAGCCGCTCATCACGCTGGGCGGCGTCAGTCCGAGCGAACATCGCAACTGGGAAGCGGTGCCGCAGGATTTCTACCAGTTCCACTTTTACGATCACGACTACGCGCACGGTCCACTGGAGCCGCCGCGCCGCGACAAGCCGGTGGTGATCGGCGAGTTTCCGTCGTGGGGGCTCGCGGCTACGTGGGCCCAACCTGCCCAGGATGCCACGCAGACCACCTGGGCCATCCACGAAGCCGGGTTCGCCGGCGGCCTCGGCTGGACCGTGAATCCGCAGGATCCGCACACCGACGTGACCGCCCTCACGCAGGCCACGCGCGCCTTCGCAGACTTGGCCGGTTGCAGCGCCAGGTTCTGACCGTCGCCGGCATTCGACCGCGCAAATCAAGTACACTGCGCCGCCATGAGCGGATCCACCGACCACCACGCCGTCGCCGTCGCGTTGCGCGACGCCGCGACCTCTCGCAGGCCGATCGGGCCCCTGCGCGAGTCCTATCCGGGCTTTACCCTCGACGACGCGTACGCCGTGCAACGCCTCAACGTCACCCACGCGGTCGAGCACGGTGCGCGCGTGGTGGGCCGCAAGATCGGTCTCACGTCGCGCGCGGTGCAGACCCAGCTCGGGGTGGCCGAGCCCGACTTCGGCACGCTCACCGCGGACATGGCCTACGGCGACAGCGAGGAGATTCCGTGGTCGCGGCTGCTGCAACCCAAGGCCGAAGCGGAGATCGCCCTCGTGCTCGAACGCGATCTGGCGCACGAGCGCCTGACCCTGGCCGACGTGATCGCCGCCACCGCCTACGCGTTGCCCGCCATCGAGGTCGTGGGCAGCCGCATCGACGGGTGGAACATTCGCATCGTCGACACCGTGGCCGACAACGCGTCGTGCAGCGTGTTCGTGCTCGGCGGCACGCCCACCAAGCTCCAGGATTTCGACGCGCGCCTGTGCGGTATGGTCCTCGAGCGCCGGGGCGAAGCCGTGTCGGTCGGTGCCGGTGCTGCTTGCCTCGGCCATCCGCTCGTTGCTGCCACCTGGCTGGCCAACACGATGAGCAAGCTCGGCACGCCGCTGCGCGCAGGCGACATCGTGCTCACCGGGGCGCTGGGCCCCATGGTGGACGTGGCTCCGGGCGACGTGCTCGAAGCCCGCATCCACGGCCTCGGCTCGGTGCGAGCCGTGTTTGGAGAGCAGTCATGAGCCGCATCGCAAAGCTCGCCGAGATCGTCGACGACGCCGCGCTCGCGCACCGCGCCATTCCGAAGCTCACCGAAGCGCAGGAGCTGCGCATCGATGAAGCGTATGCCGTGCAGGCTGCATCCATCGCACGTCGCATCGGCCGCGGCGAGACCCGCATCGGCGTCAAGATGGGCTTCACCAGCCGCGCCAAGATGATCCAGATGAACTGCGACGACATCATCTGGGGCCGGCTCACGTCGTCCATGCTCGTCGAAGACGGCGGCATCATCCGTCTGCGCGACTACGTGCACCCGCGCTGCGAGCCGGAGATCGCCTTTTTGCTCAAGGAGGCGCTGCCGGCCAACGTGACACCAGCGCGCGCGCTGGCTGCGGTCGAGGCCATCGCGCCGGCGATCGAGATCATCGACAGCCGGTACGAGAAGTTCAAGTTCACCGCGGCCGACGTCGTGGCCGACAACTCGTCGTCGGCCAGCCTGGTCATCGGCCCCTGGTGCGATCCGCGCCAGCCGTTCGACAACCTGGGCATGCTGCTCGAGTTCGATCAGCGCCCCGTGCAGATCGGCTCCAGTGCCGCCATCCTGGGTCACCCGCTGCGTTCGTTGGTCTCTGCCGCGCGCCTCTCGGCCGACGCGGGCGAGCCCCTGCAAGCCGGCTGGATCGTGATGGCGGGCGGCGCCACGGCAGCCGAAGCTCTGCGTTCGGGGCTCCACGTACGAGCCGTAGTCCAGAACCTCGGCAGCGTCGGGTTCTCGGTGGCGGGCGTCGATGGATGACGGCAAGACAATCGGCCAACGCTCGGTAGCTTCTTGGGCTACGGTTCCGCCCCCGTGAACGGCTCAGCTACCTTTGGACGTTACCGCCTGCTCGAGCGCATCG
>JAYUXI010000451.1:0-3405 GCA_043753085.1 Myxococcales bacterium
AGTAGAAAGGTGCCGAGAAAGGCTCGGAACCCTGGCAAACGCAGCGCTCCGAAGCCGTGCGGTGGCGTGCTGCTCATCGAGCACCGTGGCGTGGTGGAGGCGCGATGCGAGGCATGCTTCGAGGGCGGTGGGCGAATCGGACGTGTTCAGCGTCGCTTGGCCTTCTAGCCTTCTAGCAAGTAGCCTGCTCGTGTATCGGGTCGAAGCGTGCGGCAACCGTCACCGTGCAGAGCACACCGAGTGGTCGCGTTCGCTGCTCCAGAAGAGCTCCGTCGCCGTCGAGATCGTCTGCTCGCGCCGTGACGGGGTTGTCATTGCGCGCTACGTCCCGTCGACGTCTTGCTTGGTGGTGGGCACACGCTCGGTTTTGAAGAGCTCGGCCTCGGCGCTGCCGTCGTTGGCAGGCGTCGGCTGCGGCGCGACTTGGGGCGTGGGGTTCGAGCCGTGACCGGTGCCTTGCGACGTGTCGACTTTGGGTTTTGCGGGAAACATGTCGAGCAAGCTAACCACGCGGCGGCACGGTCAAGGATTGCGAAAGGATTGCCAGGCGAGGAAGCCCGTCGTGTCGCGCGCTATGACGTGACGGGCACAGCACGCGCAACGGCGTCGGCGGTGTCGAGATCTGTGTAGAGCGCACCATGACCGACCACGGTGTCGCCCTGCTCGAGACGGTCCCGGAGTTGACGTGCGAGCTCGCTGCGGGCTTCTTCTTCCGTGGCGTAGACCGGGCCGGAAGCGGTCGTGGATTTGTGGGCGAAGCGGATGGAGAACCCCCCAGACGCGCGGCGAATCATCGGTCGAATCAGCATCTGTCGCGCGCACCTCTCGGCAGAACCGGTCCCTGCTCGTCCGTGCAAGAACGCACACAGCGAAATCGTGAGGCTGGACGATGTCTTTCGTCAGTGCGTGAAAGCCCGGGCGTCACCTCGTAGTTTTGCGCGAGCTCGACAGGCTCTCGTCGATGCCTTTGCGGTAGGACCAGAGCTCCTTCGCCTGGCCCGAGTGCTGGGCCTGCAGATCTCCTGCGGGCAAAAGCAGTCCGCATGGCCAGCGAGAGTGAAGGTCACACCTAAGCCTTCACTCTCGGACTCATTTCACGCCCCGATCGCGGGAGTACGGCGCGGCGTCCCGGCGGGCTGCTAGCGTCGCGCGAAACCCGTCCATGCCATCTCCCGACGCCGAAACTGCACTCCGGATCGTCCTGCGACTCACCGAGAAGCTGACCGAGGATCTTCCGCTGGAAGATTTCCTCGCCGCCGTGGCATCTGCCGCGCAGGAGCTCGTCCCTGCCGACCACGCGTCGATTCGCCTGCTCGACGCCGCCCGCGAGCAGCTGCTCTCGTCGGCCCGCGCCGGCGCCGGCTCGGATCAGTCGCCGCAAGGCTTCAAGAAGAACGACGGCGTGCTCGGCTGGGTCGTCGAGCAAAAGCGCCCTGCCATGATCGCCGACGTCGAGAACGACTCGCGCTTCAAGCACTTCGCCGACCAGCCGTTTCCGATTCGCTCGATGGTGGCCGAGCCGATCTGGGCCGCCGACGAAGTGATCGGCGTGCTTTCCGTGGCGTCCGATCGCATCGGTGCGTTCGAAGAGCGTGATCAGTTGCTCGTTCGTCTGCTCGCCAATTGCAGCGCGCCCGCCATCGAGCGCGCCCGGCTGCGGCGCCTCGCCATGTTCGACCACCTGACCATGGCCTTCAACCACCGCTACTTGTACCCGCGCATCGCCGAAGAGATGGAGCGCTCCAGCCGCCACACCACGCCGCTCAGCGTGCTCCTCTTCGACCTCGATCACTTCAAGAGCGTGAACGACGTGCACGGCCACACGGTGGGCGATCTCGCACTTCGCTTGCTCACCGAGCGCGTGCGCGCGGCCGTTCGCAAGGTCGACGTGCTGGTGCGACGCGGCGGGGAAGAGTTCGTGCTCATCATGCCCGCCACGGACGAAACGCAGGCGATGTCCACGGCCGAGCGACTGCGCGACCACTTTCGCACCGAGCCGCTGCGCATGTCCGAAGCCTTGCACTTGCGGCAGACCATCAGCGTCGGCGTGGCCACGTGGAACGGCGAGGAAACGCCCGAGGCTCTCGAAGCCCGCGCCGACCGCGCCATGTACGACGCGAAGCGCGCCGGCCGTGATCGCGTCGTGTTCTCCACCAAGCCGCCCACCGCGCCACGCGAGAGCCGCAGCTCCCGCAAGCCGCCGGCGTCGTAGTCACGGCGCCGGCAGGGTCGGTCAGGCCACGGCTTGTTCGAGCGGGGCGACGGCGTTGCGCTCGGCGGCACCCTGCATTTTCACGCTGACGAGACGGGAGACCCCCGACTCTTGCATGGTGACGCCGTACAATACGTCGACCAGCTGCATCGTGCGCTTGATGTGCGTGATCAGGATGAACTGCGAGCGGTCGGTCATCTCGCGGATCATCTCGTTGTAGCGGGCAACGTTCGCCTCATCGAGCGGCGCGTCGACCTCGTCGAGGATGCAGAACGGCGACGGCTTGATCTGGAAGATGGCGAAGATGAGCGACACGGCGGTGAGCGCTTTTTCGCCGCCGCTCATGAGCTCGATGCTCGAGATCTTCTTACCCGGCGGCTGCGCCAAGATGTCGATGCCGGTCTCGAGCATGTCTTCCGGGTTGGTGAGCCGGAGCGACGCGCGGCCGCCGCGAAACATCTTCGGGAAAATGACCTGGAACTTCTCGTTCACGGCGTCGAAGGTCTCCTTGAAGAGGCGCTTCGACTCCTTGTTCATCTGGTCGATGGCCTTGCGCAGATCCGAGAGAGCCTGGTCCAGATCGCCCTTTTGCGTCGAGTAGTACGCGAAGCGCTCTTCCGCTTCGGCGTGCTCCTTCATCGCCTCCAGGTTGACGCTACCCATGCGCTCGAGCAGGTGCGACAGCTCGACGATCCGGGCGCGCACGTCGTCGCCGGGGGCGGCTTTCATGTGGTGGTCGTGGATCACCGTGCGCAGCTCGAGCCCGCGGAAGCGCTCTGCGATGCCGCCCTCGAGATGGGTGAGCGCGATCTCGTGTTCCTTGCGGAGCATCTCGTGGGCAGCCAGCTGTTCGCGGAGCTCGCCGGCGGTCTTGCGCACCTCGCGTAGAAAATGCTCGCGCTCGTCGCGGGCGGTGCGGTGCGCCTCGAAAAGTGCCTTGGCCTCGGCAAGGGCCTGCGCGGCGCGCCCCGCCTCGGCGCGGCCCACGGCCAGTCGCTCGGCGACGACGAAGAGCAATCCGAAGGTGCTGCCGATCTGGCCCGCGAGATCCCCGAGCTCGGCGCCGATGCGCGTGCTGCGGGAGGCGAGCTCCGACGTGGAGCGATCGAGGCGGTGCAGGGCGCCGCGCACGGATCCGAGCCGCTCGTTGGCCGAGGCAGCCAGCACGCGGTGCTCGGTCTCGACTTTGCGTT
>JAYUXI010000452.1:0-8320 GCA_043753085.1 Myxococcales bacterium
GCTCTCGACGCCGCCCTCCAGCAGCGGAATGCGCGTGGCCTCGGTCGACCCCAGCATGTTCCCCGGCACGTCGTACCGGCTCGGCGCCAAGATCGGCGAAGGAGCGAGCGGCGTCGTGCACGAGGCCGAGCACATCGAGCTCGGGCGCAAGGTAGCCCTCAAGATTCTGGATCCCCAGGCGGCCAGCTCGGGCGACGCGCTCGAGCGCTTCCGTCGCGAGGCGCGCGCCGTCGCAAAGCTCTCGCACCCCAACGTCGCTTTCTTGCACGACTTCGGACGCACCTCGGACGGTCGCGTGTTCATCGCGATGGAACTGCTGTCGGGGCGCACCCTCGGCGAAGAGCTGCTGCACCGCGAAAAGGCCGGCGAGCCCTTCACCTGGCGCGAGGCCGCCAAGATCGGCGTCGCTGCCGCCAACGCGCTCGGCGCCGCGCATGCCGCCGGCATCGTGCATCGCGATCTGAAGCCCGAGAACTTGTTTCTTACCGACCGCGGCGTCCTCAAGCTGCTCGACTTCGGCATCGCTCTCGCCAAGAGCGACGCGGTCGGCGAAGAGAATCCGCAGAAGGGTTTCGCCATTTTCGGCACTCCCGAATACATGTCCCCCGAGCAGGTACGCGGCGAACCCGTCGACGCGCGCTGCGATCTCTATGCGCTCGGTTGCGTGCTCTACGAGCTCGCCTCGGGTCTGCGACCGTTTTCGGGCACGTCGTCGGTGGTGATCATGACCCGACACCTGCGCGAAGTGGCGGCGCCGCCGTCCGAGCGTGCGCCGGGTCGAATGATCACGACCGCGTTCGACGCGGTCGTGCGGCGTTGCATGGCGAAAGAAGCTGCTGCCCGCTATTCGTCGGCGCTCGAGCTCGAGATGGCCCTCGAAGGTTTGCTTGCCTGCAAGTCACGCCCGAAGTCGCGCCGGATCGGCGTGGCCGCCGCGGGCCTCGCCTTGGCGATGCCCCTGCTCACCTGGGCTGCGCTGCGCGGCAGCGAAGGCGCGCCGCAGGCCAGCAGCAGCGCCCAGGTTCCGGCCGCAGCGCCCACTCTCGATTCCGCGGTCCTCGCCGTCTCGAAGGAGGTGCCCGAAGTTGCCTCCAATCCCGCTCCGCAACCGCGTGCAGATCGCACTCCTGCCCCGCCGGCGCCGCGCAAGCACGCGCCGCCCGCGAGCAAAGAACATGACCGTGGGACCCCGAGCATCGAGCGCGCTTCCGCGCATCGCAAGGACACGCCTCGCCTCGAGCGCTAGTCGGCTTCTGCCGCTCGCGAACGCGAACGATGCTCGAGGCCGGCGGTCTGATCGACACGGGTGGTGCATCGGTTGCGTGCTGGTGGCGTCGGTGCGGAAGGAAAGCGTCACCGACGCGAACGTGCTCGCGCCCGCGGTGCCGTTTACGGAACCGGAACGCACGTACCGAGTCGGTACGGTAGCGCGTCGTCCGCTGCGCCGTACTGGGTTGCGTCGAAGCCCACGCAGACGTGTTCGGCTGCACACTCGTCGTTGCTGGCGCAAAGCTCCAGCTCGTTGCCGGGGCAGGAGTCTTTGCAAGACGCTGTGTTGACCGAGCCCAGTCGCGCACAGCCGGGGGCGCCCTGGGTGATCGTCGAGCCCACCGATGCGCAGCATTTCATGTCGCTGCTGCATCCAGCTGCGCTCGCGCAGAGCAAGTCGCACCCTACGGTCGATGGGCTGGCACATTGCCGAGCCTCGCCGACCAGGCAGCACGCGCCTGTCACACCACGACACTGTGCGCTGTCCGCGCAGCTGACGTACGGCGTCGAAGAGGGGGCGCAAGGCGCGGCTGCGTCGCTGGCGTCGGGGACGATGCCGGAATCCGAAGCGTCATGTTGCGTGGCCGCATCGCCACTCGCGTCGGACGGGAAGACGCCCGGGCTGGCGTCGTCCGTACTCGGAGGTTTGGGACTCGACCCTGCATCCACCGTCTGCGGTTGCAGAGGGTCGTCGCCCGCACAGGCATAGGCGCAGACGGCGAACACGACACAAGAAAGCGCCAAACGCATCACGACGACAGAGTACACCATCTTCGCGCAATCGGGGCCGTAGCGTCGCCCCCGACACGCCGCTATCTGTTGCTGACGGTGCCGTTCGCATCGAGCGTCTCGGCTACGACGGGCCGCTGCTGTCGGCGCTGACGCGGCTGTTCGTCACGACCACGCGCGAGTTTTACCGCGCGCCCACGACGCCGCCCGGCCGCATCGACAGAGCGGCGCGGAGGAGCCCGTGCAACGGACATCGTCGGACTTGAAGCTCAATCCGCACGTGTACCCGCACTCGTTCGGGCCCATGCTGGGCGAGCTTGCCTTGCACTGCCAGTGCCTCGGTGCGCACGCCATCGTGTCGTATGGCGTGCCTGGCGTGCGCTTCGCGGTATAGGCTGCGCACGCATGGCACGTGTCCGTCGTGGGTGACTTCCACGCCTGGCACGGGCAGCGCCATCCCGAGCGCCGCCTGCAAGCCGGCGTATGGGAGATCTGCGATGAATCCGAGCACGGCGTGTTTGCCTACTTGCGCTTCGGCGTGGCGGGCGTGGCGCCGATTGTTTCGATCCGGCTGCGCGTGCCGCCCCTGGCCGCGGCGTACTTCCGTCTCGAAGTCTAACGGGCAGTTTCCTTCGCCGGCCCGCGGGGGACGTGGCACAGTATCGCCATGAGCGCGCACGACGGCACCACGATCAAGCTCGACCAGCTTCTCAAGCTGACCGGCACCGCAGACAGCGGCGCGCAAGCCAAGCTGCTGGTGCAGGGCGGCGGCGTGCACGTGAACGGCGCGGTCGAAACGCGCCGGGGTCGCAAGCTGTGCGTGGGCGACGTCGTCACCCTCGGCAAGCACACCGTGCACGTCACCGCCGAGCTGCTCGCGGGCGAGTGAGCACCAGGCGTGCCACGTTCGCCCCGCGGCTGCCCTCTGGCGAGAAGAGAGGGACGAGAGGGCAAAGACATGAACGAGAAGAACGAGCGATGATCACCAGCCGCTTCGATACGGCCATTAATGCGCTGCCCGCCGCGCAGTCGCGTGCGCATAGCTCGACATCGACCCGCGCACGCTCGAGCGCTGGCGCTCATCGGGCACCCTCGACGACGGCCGCCACGGGCCACTCCGGAGTCCGAGGGACAAGCTTCCCGACGGCGAGCGCGCGCGCCTCGTCGAGGTGGCAACGGGCGAGCCCTACGGCGAACTGTTGCCGGAGCACGCGGTTGGTCCGCGTGGCTCGACCGGTCGGCGCGCAGTAGCGACCGCTCACCCAGACCGCCTGCGCAACGGTTGTGAGGTGCGGCACGCTCACGGCATGTCCGAAGAAGCCGCCCGGGTGCTCGCGTATGCGGTGCGTCGCGTCGTCGTCAATCGTGTCGTGCGCAATGGTGATCGGTGGCTCAAGCGGCGTGTGCCCGGCAGCACGGCGGTCATTGCTACCGGCAATGTGTACCTGCGGCGTGCGGGGCGATTCACGCTGCTCGTGACGCCGAGCAGATGGGCCCGACACGAGGTCGAGGTCTACCGCGCCTTGTACGGAGAGAACGCGGCCGGCTTCCTCGATGCCAAGCGCGTGTGGATGGCACATACTCCGGGCATCACCTTGACTGATCTCGTGCAACGCGGCGCTTCCGTACGCGCGCTACAGGCTACGGGCGCAGAGCTCCGTCGCGTGCATGCTACCAACATCGCCGGCAAGCTATTTTCGCACGGTGACCTGCATCTCGCCAACGTGCTGTTCTGTGCGGAAGGGGATCGTGCGCGGCTGATCGACTTCGAGACGGTCCACACCGACGACCAAGATGCGCGAGCCAGGCACGTCGATGATCTGGCGTGCTTGGCATTCGATCTTGCAGCCACCTCGCCGCGGCCGGCCACCGACTGGGCCGCGTTCCTTCGTGGCTATGCACCCGAAGGCGAGTTGCGGGGCATGCTCGCCGCAAAGCTTGCATCGGCGAGCTTCAGCAGCGCAATGGATCCCATGTCGAGCGTCCAGGTATTGTACGGGTCGACTCGAAGGACCTGCCACGCGGCTGCCAACACCTCGTGGTCCCCGCCGCAGGTCTGCGCGGGACGCGAGGCAAGCAGCACGAGCGCGCGGACGTTCATCGACGCGGCCCAGTAACCAGCGGGGCTCCTGGCGAGGTGCCGTCACGCCGCGCACCCGTACCGGCGCGTGGGTGGCTCGTCCTCGCGTGCGCCGACGTCGGCGGGCCAGTCCATCCGGGTCAGCTCCACGCACAGGGCGCGGTCGCGAACCCGCACGGTACTCGGCGGCGATCGGAGCGTGGCGGGGGCCGGTTCATCGAAGTTCTGGGTTGCGAGCGGGACATGCATGAGGGTCCCCGCTCCTCTGCAAGGGCGAGGCCACGCACGAAAACAAGGATCCCAGCCGATCCTCGCCGCAATCCGTGGGTCCCCACCCACGCCCCCGTGCGGAGCCAGCCGCAGCGAGAGTTACGGCGTAGCCCGCGAGGGCCGCTCCGCCCGCGAGAGCAACCATCCAGCAGAGCGAACGAATGCGCGGCATCCGAGTACGACAGGAACTCCAGCCGGTTGCAAGACGTCAATCCGATGCACCCTGCACCGTTCTCGAAGCCCGCCAGCTCACCGCCAGCGAGCCGAAGAGCAGCACGAAGCCAAGTGCCAGGGCGGCGACGCCCCACTCGAGCCGGCCCCGCGGTGCCGACACGAAGCCCGCCGCGACCACCGCATGGACAGCCATGGCGCCGACGAAGGCCAGCACGAGGCGAGCGCGTAGCTTCCACATCATGTACGCGGCCAACGCCACGAACGGTACGTCGACCAGCAAGGGATGCAGCGACGGCACCAAGAGCAAGACCGCGCCGAGGTACTCGAAGGCCCATGCCCCCGTAAGCAGGCGCAGGCGCTCCGCGGTCGACATGCACGCCGCGGCGTCGGACCATTCTATCGGCAACGTGTCGACCGTGCTGGCTCGGTAAGGCGACGGATCGTCGGTCGTCGCGGGCGCGGCGGTCGTCACGGTGCGCGTCGAGATCCGCAGCAGCAACGCGGCGCTGGCGAGTAGCGCTGCGTACGGCAGCTGCGACGGCGCGGCGAGCGCGACGACGCCCACCATCGCGCCGGTCACGGGCCACAGGAGCTTTTCGCCCAGCGACCGCACCGCGGTCACCAGCCCCACCGCCGTTGCCAGCGGCAGCAGCGAAAGCGAGCCACGCCAGAACGCCACGTGCAGAAGCAAAAGCAGCAGCGACGCCAACCACGACACGCGCACCGTCCGGCGGAGAACGATCGTGCCCCACGCCGTCAGCGGCGCCTGCGAGCTTACGCCGCCACCACGCGGATAGAGCGCCAGCAATACGCCCACGAAAAGTGCCAGCACCAGGCCGCGCTCGTCGGCGCCCCCGTGGGACCAGGCGTAGGGCGCTGCAGCGACGCCGGTCGCGCCGAGACAGGCCGTGACGAGTGCGCGCGGTGCGATGCGAACGCGCAGCGCCCGCCCGAGTGCGACGAGCTTGAGCACGAACACCACGAGCCACGCGCAGGTGGCCACGATCCCCACCCCCCCGAGCATCGCGCACGTTTCCGTATGGAGCGTGAGATCTCCCTGGTAGGCCACGGCGAGGACCGCGAGCATCACCGCCGATCGCATCTGGCCGCGCCGCGCGAGCAGCGCTGCGCCCGCCACCATGGAGCCTGCATAGATCTCGGTGAGCAACGCGACGGCGAGCGGCGCTACGACGCTGCCCTGCGGAATGCCGCTCGATACGAGGGTAAGCCCCGCCAGCACGAGCATCGCGCTGACCAGGTAGAACGGATTGTATTCCACGAACCAGCGATGCAGCAGGGCCCGCCAAGGGTCGCAGTCGATAGGAGCAGTTGCGGAGGAAGAGGAACGCACGCTCGCGCAACCCGGGCCCACGCTGCAGTCTTCCCCGTCGCGCGCGATGTCACCGGGCTATGCTCGGCGTCGATGCGTCTCGTCCTCGACACCAACGTGCTCGTGTCGGCCTTGCTCAAGGTCGGCAGCGTGCCGGATCGTGCGCTCGAGGCGGTGTGGTCTACCGGCGCCGTGGTTCTCTTCGACGCGCGCATCGCCGCCGAGTACCGCGAGGTGCTGACGCGTCCCAAGTTTCGCGGGATCGACCCCGCGCGCATCGAAACGCTGCTCGCGCGGTTTCCGGCCGAGGGCGCGCTCGCACACGTGAGCGTGCTCGACCTCGCCCTGCCCGACGAAGCGGACCGCTGCTTCGTGGAGGTGGCGCGCAGCGGTCGGGCCGATGCACTCGTCACCGGCAACCTGCGCGACTTTCCCGACGATCTCGGCTTCGCGGTGTGGCCGCCTGCGACCTTGCTCGCGCAGCTCGAATAGCTACTGCGCCGCGACGAGATCGCGAATCATCACGTCGAACTCGGACTTCATCGGCAGCTCGTAGTCGACGACGGCACGCCGCTTCGAATGTTCGACCTCGGCGCCCGTCTTCGGGTTGCGGCCCACTTCGACCACGCTCTCCCAGCGCACACCGATGCCGCGCCGATGCCAGGTGGGCACCTCGTTGAAGTTGATGCCATGCGCGAACAAGAGCTCGTTGCGCTGCGCCACCGATACGCCGCGTAGTTGCAGGGTGGCCGCGAGGTCGTCGAGTCCCTGCCGTCGCAGCAGCCAGTACGTGTGGCCGTTGAGCGCGTTGCGATGGGCGTCTTCGCTGCGCCAGCGGAAGTAGTCGACCACGTCGCCCTCCGCGGGAAACTGCGAGATGCGAGCATCGAAGGCGCCCAGCGCGCCGAGAGCCAGAGAGAACTTGGCGCTCGCTTCGCCCGCCAGCACGGAGAGATACTTGCGTAGCTTGCGCCCGAAGAGCGCTTCGTCGCGCGCGAAGAGCAACGAGAGCTCGTCGCTCTGGGTGTACCCGAAGAGCACCGAGAAGCCACACGAGGTGACCAGGTGCACCAGGGTCTGCACCATGCAGTCACGAAAGCGCGTGTCGTACGGGGCGTCGAACTGCCCCGCCTGCCCCGAGCGCGTGAGCTGCGAAAACGAGCGACCGTCGATGCGCGCCACCATGTGCATTCCGGGAAGCACACAATGATCGTGGGCGGTCTCGTACACGCGCATGCGCCGGTCCAGCTGTTCGAATTTCATGCCGCGCCGAAGCTAGCAGCTGGCTCGCGCAGGCGGCCGCCATACGCCGTCGCCATGAACGAGATGGCGCTGCTGGCCGGAGCTCGCCGCGAGGCCAGCGTTTCCGATGGCATGGCCGATGCGCTGCATCTGCCGGTGGTGCGCTGGCTCGCGCGCCCCATGGTTGGTCCGCTCCGCCGACCCGAACCACCGAACGTGGGCTCCCCCTGAACCGTCTGCAGCGGCCGACGAGCTTCGCAACATGTTCACGCAGGCGCAGGCCAAGCGGGTGTACAAGACGGGCCGCATGGCGTTTCGCACATCCGCCCAGCGCATCGCGGCCCGCACCGGGCTGCCGCCGATCGTCGTGCTCGGACGACACAAGTCGCTGTTCGAAGACTTGTATCACTTCGTGATCGAGCTCACCTGGCCACGCTTCTTTCTCCTGCAGGGCGGCGTCTTCCTGCTGCTGAACGTCGCGTTTGCCGGCTGTTTCTGGGTCGTCCCCGGTTCGGTGGAACATGCACGGGCCTATTCTTTCGAGGACGCGTTCTTCTTCAGCGTGCAGACGCTTGCCACCATCGGGTACGGAGGCATGGCGCCGGCCACGCGCTACGCGCACGTGGTCGTCACCGCCGAGTCGTTCGTGGGGCTGCTTTTCTCGGCGCTGACCACGGGCATCACGTTCGCCAAGTTCTCGCGACCGCGCGCGCGGATCCTCTTTGCCGAAAAATGCGTCGTCGGCGCCTGGAACGGCGTACCGCACTTGATGTTCCGCATGGCCAACTGGCGGCAAAACCTCGTGCTCGAGACCACGGTGCGCGTGGTGTTGCTCGTGTCGGAGACAACGCTCGAGGGGGAGACCATCCGGCGCCAGGTGGAGGTTCCCCTCGTGCGCGATCGCAGCGCGCTCTTCGCGCTGTCGTTCTTGGCGATGCACCGCATCGACGAGCACAGCCCCTTCTTCGGGCAGGACCGTATCGAGCAGTTGCGCGCAGGCGAGGCCGACTTACTCGTCTCGCTCAGCGGCACCGACGAGACGGTGGCGCAGACCATCCACGGACGTCACCGCTACCGCCTCGACGACATCGTGTGGAATGCACGTTTCGCCGAGGTCATCAGCCGTCAGAACGACGGCACCCGGGTGCTCGACTACCGCAAGTTCCACGACGTGATTTCCAGCGGCTGACGTCTGCTCGCTGGCTGCGTGGCTGGCTGCCTTTGGT
>JAYUXI010000453.1:0-8290 GCA_043753085.1 Myxococcales bacterium
GTGGCCACCGACGGCGAAGCGAGCCGCTGCTCGATCGACCCGTCCGGCCACCCGAGCGCAAAGGCAGGCGGCGCCACGAGCAGCGCGAAGGCGATGGGCCAGATCCGCATCCGCTGCATCGTAGCCCTCATGCGAGCCCCCGGGTGCGCCGCACGTACCAGTTGAGTCCCGCGGCCAGCGTGGCCAGGAGGGCCCAGGCCCAGGCGGGCGCGATCGCCGCCACGCGCTTTTCCGAGCTGACCACGGTGGGCTTCGGGAACACGAGGCTGCGCACGTGCTCGGCATCCACGGCCATGCCGCCGGTGGCCTTGGCGAGGCGCTCGAGGTGCTCGGGATGCACCTCGCTGTCGGCCCATTCGTCGCCGCCAACCTCACACGCGAGATCGCGTTTGACCTTCGGTCCGGCACTGGTTCCGCCGCCTGGCGTGGCAAGCTCGATCTGTGCAGTGGCCACGTATCCGCCGCTCGGCAACGCGGGCAGCGTGAGCACGGCCATCGCGTCGTCGCCGATGGCGCCCGTCTTGGTGGGGGCCGTCCTGCGCGCCACCGTGGAGATCCCCGCGCCCGATTGGCCGTCGGTGTGGGCCACGTAGAGCGTGACCTGGATGACCCCGTCGGGGAGGGGCCCGACCCGCAACGTGGTCGGCTGGCCGGCGATGCAACCCTCGGGCAGCTCGATCTGCGCTGGTTCGAACCGCGGATCGCGCATCAGCCAACCCAGCAGCCCGTCCCACAGGGCCGAGTAACCGCGGCCCGCCGTGCGCGCGCCGAGGTCCGAGAACTCGAGGTTCCAGGTGCTGTCGACTCCCAGCGCGATGGCGCGGCCGTCACCCATGTCGCCCACCGCGAGCACCGGCATCGGCGCGCCGGTCGGCGTGCGGCGCGTCGGGTGCGTCCACAAGACGATTGCGCCCGGCACCACGTCGCCGAGCAAGTTGGTACCGGGGAACTGCGGCAGCGTGGTGCCGACCACCTCGCGCAGCGGTCCGAGCAGGCGCGCGCCGAGGCCCATCGGCGTCCATGTGGGCTCGAACGCGGCCACGTCCGCCGCGCTGGCCCCGGGGCTGCCGTCGAGGCCGACCGGAAGCACCGACGCGAGCGGCGTGCCGGCATAGCCGCCCGCCACGAAGGAGTTGGCGCCGCCCACCATCACCAGGCCGCCACCGGCGCGCACGTAGCGCTGGATCGCCGGCAGGTGCCGGCCGAGACCGTACGGCTGGGCGTCGAAGTCCTGCAGGACGATCGCGTCGAACGAAGGCAAGTGATCGCTGAACAGCTCGTCGACCGGGAAGGGGATGAGCGACAGCTCGTCGGGGCCTGCTTTGGGATAATCGTTCGGGGCGCGCAAGATGAAGAAGGCAACCACGTCGACCGAAGCGTTCTGCTTGAGATAGCTGCGCAGTGCACGGACGTCGTTGGTGGGTCGACCGGCGACGTGCAGGATGCGCACCCGCTCGCGGGCGACCTGGAAGGTGAGATACCGCGTGTTGTTCTCCGGGATGACGTCGCCGTCGGGGGTCTCGATGGAGAGGGCCAGGGTGCGCGTGCCTGCCCGCTCGAGCGTTACGGTGAGGTCGACCAGCGCGTGGCCGTCCTCGACGTGGGCGATGCCGCTGGCCAGCAGCGCCGGCGCGCCGTCCTCGCGGAGCTCCTTGGCGGCCACGGTGAGGTCTTCGCAGCGCAGGCCACCGCTGCACGCCACCTCGACCCGGAGCGGAAAAGGAACGTGCGCCACGGAAGTACGTGCACTGTCCACGCGCCGGATCGAGGCGTCGCGAGGGGAAGCGGCGGTGGTGGCCACGGTGGACACCGGAATGCCGATCTCCGCGCCCCACGCCGAGAGCGCCAGCGACTCGGCCGAAACGTGTGGATCGTCCAGGGTGCCGTCGCTGACCACCACGAAAGCGAGTGGGCGTTCGCCCTGCGCGGCCAGCACGCCGCGCAGGGCGCTGCGCAGGTCGGAACGCTGCCCACGCTCGCCGTTCTCGAGCGAGAACGGGGTGGGTTTGCCTTCGGCGAAGCCGCGCACGTCGAGGCGGACGTCGCCGGCACGCTTTTTCATGTCCTCGAGCGCGGCGTTGCGCACGTCGGCGCGGGTGCGCTCTTCACCGGTCTGCTTGATCGCCATCGAGCGCGACGTGTCGGCAAGAACGACGACCTTGGGGCCGATGCGCACGTCCTTGGAGCTGACCCGCACGGGGCGGGCGACGGCGACCACCAGAAGCGTCGTCGCGGCGATGCCGGAGCCGAGCAGCTGCCATCTGCCGCGCGAGCTCTTACGCGCCTCGTACACGAGCAGCGCAAGACTGGCGATCCAGAGCGCCAACGCGACGTACGCCGCCCACGCCGGCAGGTCGGCAGACCAGGTGATGCGAGTCGAGTCCATCGTCAATCGTGGAGAACGGCGCGCTTTCGCATCAGGAAGGGTGCATGTACCTGATCGTCTTTGTAGTTGGAGCAGAGCACGTACATGGCGATGTTGACGGCGAAGCGCACCGCTTCTTCACGCTGAGTTTCGCCACCCGGCAGCACGGTCTGTTCCCAGGCGCCGGTGGGGCCCTTGGCCAGCGCGCCAGTCAGATCGTTTTCGAGAAAGATGACCTGCGCCTTGCCGCTTTGCACGATGGCGCGCGCGGTCTTGCGGCCTTCGACCCGGCCTACGGCGCGGCGCAGAAGGTAGAACGTGCGGTAGAGCACGTGCTCGCCGTCGAGCTCGATGGGCGAGGCTTCGGGAAGCACCCGGGCAATCTCGCGCTTCGCATACTCGCCGAAGGCACTCGGAGTGCCGTCCGCGGCCGGGGCGGGGTCGTCGATGAGAAGGATGCCGCCCAGTGCAAAGTAGCGGCGCAGGTTGGCGACTTCCGCCGTGGAGAGGCGCTCGCCGGCCTTGGTGGAGCTCCAGGTGGCGAACGGCGCCCGCAGCATCGCCGGATCGTCCGCGCGCACGGGCACGGTGCGCAGGCGGGCCGGCGCGCTGGTGCGCTGCACGAGCTCCCAGGCCCAGCGACTGGCGCCGTTGGGCGAGGCGGTGTCCTTCAGGCCACCTGCCAGCAACGGCCGCGGGTCGAAGGCGCCTTCGTCGCCAAATGCGCGCGCCGGCTGCGGCGCGAGCACCCACAGCGTCAGCGCGAGGCCCATGGCCACGCATGCGGTTTGCACGTTTCTTGCGAGTCTGCTCATTCGAAGGCCTCCACCTTCCAGAGGCCGCCCTCGCGCCGCAGGCTCACGAAGTGTCCTGGCTCCACGTCGACGTTGGCGCGATCGCCGGCGACGTCGACGAGGAGGGACTCCGGCTTTTCGAGTCCCCGGGCGAGGGCGCGGAGTCGTTCGTCGGTGCGGGTGCGCGTGCTGGTGGTGAAGGGACCGAGCGCCGAGCCCGCCAGCCAGCGTACCAGAGCGCCACGAAAGCTGGCGAGCGCGCCCGCCGGCGTGCCGGCGCCACCAGGCAGGGCGCCCGCCGCCGCGATGCGTGGCTCGCCCCGTTCGGTCACCACGGTGGCCGTTTCGCCGGTGGCAAACTGCATCGTGGCGGTGCCGTCGACGGTGACCGGAGAGGTGGCCAGGGCACGGCAGCGGGCGGGGTTGCCGCGCTCGGCGAGGCGCGCACGCAGCGCGTCGTCGCCGAGTGCGCGGTTCTGGTCGGCGCCGAGAAACCCGCGGACGGCCTGCATGTCGCCCTGCGCGCACGCACGCGCGAAGCCGCGCGCTACCGGCGCGGGATCGGGAATGGCGTGGTTCACGCAGCCCCCGAGCAGCAGGGTCGCAATGCATGCACTCTTCACGTGATGCTCCCGGCGGCAGGGGGCAGTGGACTCGGTACGTCGGTGTGGGGAGCCCGCCCGGTGAGCTCGACCTCCAGCGCAAGCACCTCGCGCAAGAGCTCGGCTTTCTCGCGAACGCTCCATTCCTCGAGGTCGCGATCCTGGGTGCCACCGAGGGCGAGACATAGCTTCTGCCGGCCGAGGTCGACCGATGCTTGCAGGCTCTCGACTTTGCCGAGGTGCTCGCGGTCGAGCGCGTCGGCGATGCGCAGCAGCCCCGCCAGGACGCGCACGCGGGCGCGCTCTTCCTTGCCGAGGCGTTCGAAATTGCCATGCGACGGATCCGGCACGCTCTTGCGGTGGTAGCGGGCGACGTTGGCAACGATCTCACGATCCGGCGCGGAGAGTCCCATGACGTCCGAATGGGTGATCAAGTAGTAGGTGTGCTTGTGGTGGCCGTCGTAACGGACGAAATCACCGATGTCGTGCAGGACTGCCGCCGCGCGCAGCAGCAGGCGGTCACGATCCCCGAGCCCGTGCACGCCGCGCGTGGCGTCGAACAGCGTGGCCGCAAAGCGCTCGACGATGCTGCCGTGCGCTTCGTCGAACCCGTAACGGTGGCCGAGGCGCATGCACGCGCCGAGGATGCTGCGCGCGGCGCTTTCCGGATCCCACAGGTGGAAGTGCTTCTCGGCGAGCTCGAGCAGCAGACCTTCTTTCAGGCCCACACCGGGGGCCACGATGCGGCTCTTCTGGAAGCGCTCGGCCACGCAGGCAAAGATGCGCGCGGCGGGCACGATGGTGTCGGCGCGGTCCGGCCTGAGCTTGAACTGCGCGCGCCGTTCTTCCGAAGTCATCGCGCACATCTTGTGAGACAGCTGCTTCATGGCCGCGACGTCGATGGCGCGCGTGCTCTTGCCGGAGCTGGGCGGTCCGGAATCCAGCCCGGCGGCGGCGGGACACAGCTCGGCCAAGGTCTCGACGTTGCCGCCGGTGCCGATCAGGTAGTCGATCGGCGCGCGGGTGAAGTCGCGCGACAGCTCGCCCAAGGTGCGGACGATTTGCTCGTCGAGCAGGCGCGCTTTCTTGCGATCGACCAGGCCGTTGCCTTTGCCACCCTGCTCGCTCACGTACGTTTCCAGAAGGCGCACCGAGCCGATCGGCAACGAGACCGACAGGACCGCTTCGCCCTGCTCGACCAGGGTGAACTCAGTCGAGCCACCGCCCACGTCGAACAGCACGGCACGGCTATTTTGCAGAGGCAAGCGCTTCGAAACGGCGATCTGGATGAGGCGCGCTTCCTCGACGCCTTCGACCACCTCGAGCTCGATGCCGGCTTCGCGCCGGGCGCGCTCCACCAGGGTATGGCCGTTGCTGGCCTCGCGCACCGCGCTGGTGGCGACCGCGCGATAGGCCTCGACCTTGGCGGAGTCGAGGGCACGCCGGAACTCGCGCAGGGCGTCGCACGCCTGGCCGATGCCGCTGGCGGCGAGCTTGCCGGTGAGGAACACCTCGCTGCCGAGGCGCACCGGCACGCGGAGGCTGTGCACGTCCTTGAAGGCGATGGCTTCGCTGCGTCCGTCCACCGTGGCGGCAGGTACGTCGGCTTCGACGATGCGCAGGCGGAGGGCATTGGACCCGAGGTCGATCGCGGCGAGTTTTGCCATGGTTGCGCGCCTGGCGTTCTACCAGGAAACCGCCGCGGCGGACGGATCCCCGTGCTAAAAATGCCGTCGATGAATTCGTTCGAGAAAGCCACCCGCGCTGGCTTCGCCACGTCGATCGCGGGCGTGGTGGTGGCGGCCGTCGCCCCGATCGACTCGGTTCTGCGCACCGGCGGCGGTGTGCTGCTACTCGCCGGCTGGCTCCTCGGCGCGTGGGGCCTGCACCGCTACGGCCGCGCCGGCTGACCCGTGTGCAGCGACACCTTGCACATGCTCACACCTCGCTGCGCAGCAGCACGACGCCAAGCGTCGGGCCCCACTTCGGGGTGCGGGCGGCGGCCCAGCCGAACGGCCGGCCCTCCAGCTCGAGAACGCCGCTGGGAAGTGCGCCCCCGGTCCTGCCGAACAGCCCGAGCTTTTCGAGCGCCGCTTCGTTGACCTCTGGAGTTTGCGGCGCGGTATACACGTGGTTCTCGTCGAACACGGCGACGTAGAGGATTGCCAGCTTGGCGTCCGACTTGTCGAGCATCTTGGCCTTTTCCTCGGTGCGCAGCGCCTCTTGCAGGTGGTACGCGAAGCGGCGGAACGACCAGCCCGTGGTGAGGTAGCCGAGCACCTTGGGCGCGCCGGCGTCGCCTTCCTGGCCGCGTATGGCAGAAGCCGCCACCCAGGTCGGATCCGTGCTGACGCCGGCGTCGGCGCGGATGGTGGCTTCCGGAAACAGGCCCACGGCGCTGGCCATCGGCTTGCCGATTGCCTCGCCGAGCCCCGGGAACAGCGCGAAGAGATCGCGGCCACCCATCACGTCGCTCTCGAGGTTGTTGCGCACGGCCACGCCTTTGGCGTCGACCAAGGCGAAAAACGTCGACTTGGCGGCGGTGAGGTCGGGGACCTCGCGCTGGACCTTGGCGAGACCCTTGCGTACTGCACTCAAGTTGTCGCGTGGATCGCCGCTGGCGTACAGGATCGCGGCCGCCTTGCCGGCACCTACCGGCAGACCGCGTTCGAGCTCGCCCACGTCTCGATCGACGGTGGCCACGACCACGGCGATCTGCGTGGCGGCGCCCTTCTCGCTGATCTTGCCCTTGTCTTCGCAGCCGCCAAGAACGATGAGGCCAGCCAGACCGATGCCCGTAAAAAGCCGGTCACACGGGCGTTTCGCAGAAATTGTCATGCGCGGTAGTTACCTGCATGCGGCGATTCCTGCTACCGGGTGTGTCGTGGGGATTGGCATCGAAGAGTCTCCGAGTCGGCTTGGCCGCTACGACGTCCGAGGAAAGATCGGCGAAGGCGGTATGGCGACCGTGTACCTCGGCCGCGCCCGTGGCGAGCAAGATCCGGAACGCAAGCTGGTCGCTTTGAAGGTGATCAAGAGCGCGTACTCGATGAACACCGAGTTTTTGACGATGTTCGCCGACGAAGCGAAGATCGTCGAACGCCTCACGCACCCGGCCATCGTTCGCGTGTACGAGCTCGGCGCCGAGGGTTCGCGGCTGTTCATGGCGATGGAGTTCCTGAACGGCCAGTCGCTGTGGCAGCTCTGGGCCGCCTGTCGCGATCGCGCCATCCGCCTGCGCTACGACGTGCTGGCGTACATCGGCGCGCGCGTGGCCGAAGGCTTGCATCATGCACACGAGCTGCGCGAAGAGCGCGGTTCGGAGTCGCTGAACATCGTCCACCGCGACGTGAATCCGTCGAACATCTTCCTCACCTACGATGGCCAGGTAAAAGTGATCGACTTTGGTCTCGCGTGGGCGAAGAACAAGGCCTTCAAGACCCGCGTCGGCATCGTGAAGGGAAAGCTCGCCTACCTCTCGCCCGAGCAAGCGCAGGGTGGCAACGTCGACCGCCGCAGCGACGTGTTCGCGCTGGCCGTGACGTTGTGGGAGCTCAGCACCGACCGCCGGCTGTTTCGCGTCGAAGGCGATCTCGAAACGCTGGAGCGCGTCATCGCGGGCGTAGTGCCGAACCCAATGGATCTCGTCGAAGGCTACCCCCCGGCCCTGTGGGACATACTGCGCCGGGGGCTCGCTCACGATCCCAACCAGCGCTACGCGAGCGCCGCCGAGTTTGCCTTGGCGCTCGATGCGTTCTGCCGCACCCAGGGCGAGCCGGTCACGCCGAAGACGGTAGAAGACATCCTGGACGCCCTGTTTACAGAAGAGAAAGCCAACAACGGCGAGTGGCTCGCCAAGGCCGAGCAAAGCGACGCGCCGGTAGTCGCCACCACGCTCCGGCCCGGCGCCGCCGCCGACGAGCGCATGGCGGACATGCCCGAGATTCCGGGTCCGCCCTCGGTGCCGTTCCGGCTCGCGCTCGGCGACTTCGCGCCGCCTTCGCTGCCCATCCTGCCAGGCAACGAGCACCAGCCCATCTCTTCGGACCGCCTTCTCAAGGCCACCGGCTCGCACAACGCGGTGCCGTTCGAATACATCCGCCCCGACCGCGCGGGCGATCCTGACGACGACGCGCCGAAGTCGGTACAACTCGGCGCAAAGCAGCTGGCCGAGCAGAGGCAGGCCCTCCAGGTCGAGGAGGACCGGCTCTCGGAGCTGCCGGCGCCGGTGACCCCGTCCGCGTCGCCCAGCCAGCTGGACCGCCAAACCAAGGTCGGTACGCAGCGCTTCGCCTTGATTGGCGCAGCGGTGGTGGTGGCGCTCGTGGTGGCCTACTTCGCCTTCGGTTGAGCATTCGCCGCAGGCGAGGCGAGCGTCGGCGAAGCCGACTCCAGAGTGGAAGAGGAGTCCGAGAGGCGCTTCGACTCACGGACTTCGAGCATTCGCCGCAGGCGAGGCGAGCGTCGGCGAAGCCGACTCCAGAGTGCCGAGCATTCGCCGCAGGCGAGGCGAGCGTCGGCGAAGCCGA
>JAYUXI010000454.1:0-3380 GCA_043753085.1 Myxococcales bacterium
CTGGTGTCGCAGAGTGGCGTCGGCACCGTGGCCGCCGGCGTCGCCAAAGCCGGCGCAGACGCGATCGTCATCGCCGGCCACGACGGAGGCACGGGGGCAAGCCCGCTTTCGTCGATCCAGCACGCGGGCACGCCGTGGGAGCTCGGGCTCGCGGAAACCCAGCAGACTCTGCTGCTCAACGATCTGCGCGGCCGCGTCGAGCTCGAGGTCGACGGCCAGCTCAAGACCGGCCGCGACGTGGTGGTCGGCGCGCTCCTCGGGGCCGAGCGCTTCGGCTTCGCCACGGCGCCGCTGGTGGCGCTGGGCTGCATCATGATGCGCAAGTGCCACCTCAACACGTGCCCCGTGGGCATCGCCACGCAGGATCCGATCTTGCGCGAGCGGTTTCGCGGTACCCCCGAGCACGTGGTGAACTACTTCTTTTTCGTGGCGGAGGAAGTACGAGCGTTGATGGCCATGCTGGGCGCGCGTTCCTTCGCGGAGCTGGTTGGTCGCACCGAGCTGCTTCGCGCGCGCGCGCTCGAGGCCCATCCGAAAGCGCGCACCCTCGACCTCGGCCCCATCCTCTCGGTGCCGGAGCTGGCCAAGCACGCGAACCGCGGCTCCAACAAGCTCGCCGGTCGCACCTCGCGCCCGCGCAAGCTGCCGCTCTCCCGACTCGAAGAGCTCGCCACCGGCAGCCTCGAGGACGGCACGCCGTCGCGGTTCTCGCTCCGGCTCGAAAACCGCGACCGCGCCTTCGGCGCCGACCTCGCCGGCGCCGTGGCGCGCAAGCACGGTCCGGACGGCCTGGCCGACGACACCATCATGGTCGACGCCAAGGGCACCGGCGGCCAGAGCTTCGGCGCGTTCGCCGCCCGCGGCATGACCCTCGCACTCGAAGGCAGCGCCAACGACTACGTCGGTAAGGGCCTTTCGGGCGGCATCCTGGTGGTGCGCCCGCCGTCGCCACTCCGGCCCCTGGCGCACCGGCACGCCATCGTCGGCAACACGGTTCTGTACGGCGCCACCAGCGGCCGGGCATTCTTCGCAGGCACCGCCGGCGAGCGCTTCGCCGTGCGCAACAGCGGCGCCACCGCGGTGGTCGAGGGCGTCGGCGATCACGGCTGCGAATACATGACCGGCGGCGTGGTGGTGGTGCTCGGCCCGGTCGGGCGCAACTTCGCGGCGGGCCTGAGCGGCGGCGTGGTCTACGCGCTGGATCTCGCGCCCGACGTGGCGCTCGGCGAGCCGGGTTTGCTGCGCGAGCCGCTCACTGCATCCGACGAGGTCGCGGTCGTTGCACTTCTGCGCGAGCACGCGGCGCGGGCGCTCTCCGTGCATGCCGCCGAGCTGGTGCGGAGCTGGTCGTCGGCACGACTGCGGTTTCGCAAGATCTGGTCGCCCGAGTACAAGACCATCGCGCTGGCCGCGCAAAACGCAGAGCTGCACGATGGGTAACCCCCGCGGTTTTCTCGAGGTCGAGCGCAAGGCCCACACGCTGCTGCCGGTACTCGAGCGCACCCGCAGCTACGCCGAGTTCGAGGTACCGCTCCCCGCAGCCGAGCTGCGGGCGCAAGCGTCGCGCTGCATGGATTGCGGCATTCCTTTCTGCCACCAGGGCTGCCCGCTCGGAAACCTGATTCCCGAGTGGAACGACCACCTGTATCGGGGCCGCGACGAGGCCGCCCGACTCTCCCTGCTCGAGACCAACAACTTTCCCGAGATCACCGGACGCGTGTGCCCGGCTCCGTGCGAGGCCGCGTGCGTGCTCAACCTCGACGACCAGCCCGTCACCATCAAGGACATCGAGCACGCCATCGCCGACGACATCCTGGCCCACGGGCTCGTTCCGGAGCCGCCTGCTCACGAATCCGGCCACTCGGTCGGTGTCGTCGGCTCCGGGCCGGCGGGGCTGGCGGCCGCGCAGGAGCTCCGGCGCCGCGGCCATCGCGTCGTGGTGTTCGAGCGCGATGCCCAGCCCGGCGGGCTCTTGCGGTACGGCATCCCGGACTTCAAGCTCGCCAAGGCGGTCGTCGACCAGCGTCTCGACCAGCTGCGTGCAGAAGGCATCGAATTTCGATGCCACACGCAACCGACCCGAGACGATCTCGCCGCGTTCGACGGCGTGGTGCTCGCCACCGGCGCGCGGCAACCCCGCGACCTCGTCGTGCCTGGCCGGCCGCTGGCGGGCGTGCACTACGCCATGGATTTTCTCACCATGCAGAACGAGCGCGCCGCCGGGGAACGCGCCCCCGAAGGCGGCCTTTCCGCCGCAGGCAAACACGTAATCGTACTCGGCGGTGGCGACACCGGCTCCGACTGCGTGGGGACATCCCATCGACAAGGCGCCACGTCGGTCACCGCGCTCGAGCTCTTGCCGGAGCCCCCCGAGACGCGCGCCGCCGGTGATCTGTGGCCGGCGTGGCCGCGCGTGTTTCGTACGTCTTCGTCGCATGAAGAGGGCGGCACCCGTCTGTTCGCCGTTCAGACCGTCGAGCTCGTGGCCGACGCGAGCGGCACCCGGGTGTCCGGCCTGAAACTGCGCGAGGCCCGCTTCGACGCGGCGGCCGGCAGCTTCACTGCGCTGGCAGGCAGCGAGCGTACGTTGCCGGCGGAGCTGGTGCTGCTGGCGATGGGCTTCGTGGCCGTGGAAGCCTCGCCCCTGTACGCTTCGCTCGGGGTGCAGGTCGACGAGCACGGACGCATCGAAACCACCGCCGGTTTCCACACGCACGCCCCCCGCGTGGTGGCGTGCGGCGACGCCTACCGCGGCGCATCCCTCGTGGTGTGGGCCATCGCCGACGGCCGAAATGCCGCCAAGCAGCTGCACGCACTGCTCGTTCCGTAGTCGCGCGTCGCCACCAGACCTCAGTGCTGCGCTTTTGTTCCTGCGGCGACAGGCCGAAGCGCGGTACCCTCGGAGGTCATGGCTCAGTGTGTTGGCATCGACCTGGGAACCACCAACACCGTCGTGGCAGCCGTGCTGTCGAACGTCGCCCGCGGGTTGCCGATCGAGTCGAACGGCTGCCTCTTGCCGTCGGTGGTCTCGTTCCACCCCAACGGTGACGTTCTCGTCGGCAACGTCGCGCGCGAACGCAAGCTGGTCGACCCCGAGAGCACCGTGTACTCGGTCAAGCGCTTGATCGGTCGCACCTGGGACTCGCCCGAGGTCCAGAGCGCCATTCACGAGCTGCCCTTCAAGTTGGTGCAAGGTGCACGCGACGCGGTCATGGTGGAAGTGCGTCGCAGCGTGTACGCCCTGCCCGAAGTGAGCGCGTTCGTGCTCCGCCGCGCCAAGGCCGCTGCAGAATCCGCGCTCGATACCGAGGTGCAGCGCGCCGTGGTCACGGTGCCCGCGAACTTCAACGAGCTGCAGCGCGCGTCCACGAAGGTGGCCG
>JAYUXI010000455.1:0-3369 GCA_043753085.1 Myxococcales bacterium
ACGGCGCCGCGGCCACGGCGTGCGGCCTCGGCCAGCGCGTAGTCGAGCTGCTCTTTGCAGTCGCACTTGAGCGAGCCGAAAACCTCGCTGGTCATGCACTCGGAGTGCACGCGGACGGCAACTGCCGAGCCCGCGACATCGCCGAAAACCATGGCAACGTGCTCTTTGGCGCAGTCGCCTTCGCCTTCGCGAAACACGTGCATTTGGAACGCACCGTGTCGGGTCGGCAGGGTGGCTTTCGCCTTCCAGACGACGCTGCCGCTCTGTGGAGGCCGGATCACCCTGGTGGGGACGTGCATCTCTCGTGGCTCCTTCTTGGGATTCTCCAACATGGGTTCGTTTCGGCGCGCGAGCAACCCTCTTCGGATCCGCCGCAGGCAGGCTTTAGGTCTCGGCTTCGGGTTTCTCAAGCCGAGCCCGGCGGGGTCAGCGACAAAGTCGGAGCACTGCGCCTTCGAGCACCGAAAGCGGATGCCGTTTCGAGCCCTTGAGCGCCAGATCGGCCTCCGCCAAGGTCTCCAGCATGTTCTCGAGCTCGCCGGGCTTGGCGCCGCGGAGCGAGTCGGCCAGCTCCCGGGCGCGGCTGGGGTTGAACAAGCCGGCCCGTCGCGAGGCGTCGTCGAGCCGGAGCCCCTGTCCGAGATACGCCTGCAGCTTGAGCATTTGCCGGACCGACCAGGCGATGGCGCCCAGCAACGGCAAGCCGCGATCCCGGGCGTCGTACACGCGGCTCAAGATGGCGAGGGACGTGGCGGGATCGCGCGCGCGGAGGGCATCGACCAGGGCCCAGCTGTCCTCGACGCGAAGCCGCGTGATCGAGGCGGACACGGCGTCGCCGTCGATCTCGGCGCCGGGCCCTACGTACAGAGACAGTCGCTCGATGGAGTCGACGAGCTGGGACGAGTCCGGGCCGGACAGCTGCGCGATCAGCGCCGCCGTGTCGGACTGGATGTGGTGGCCGCGCGCCTGGGCCTCGGCCAGCACGAACCCCACCAGCTCCCGTTCGCCGAGAGGCTCGCAAGGTACCAGGAAATCGGCTTTTTTCGCCAGCTGAGTGAACTTGCGACGCCCGTCGAGCGATTCCGCCACGAGCACGAGCACGGTGCTCTCGTTCGGCGCCTCCGCATAGGCCGCAAGCCGATCGAGGGGGCTTTCTTTGCCCGCCGGCGCGTCACCTGCGTCGCCCGACTTCGACTCCCAGCGCTCGACCTGCCGCACCAGCACGAGGCGGCGCTCTGCCATCATCGGCAGCAGCTTGGCGGCGTTCAGCACGGATTCGATGCTGGTCTCGCCGGCGGTGAATTTGTCCTGGTTGAAGGCTGCCAGCGCGGGGGCCACGGCCGCGGTGCACACGCGGGCCACCACGCGATCCCGCGCGTACGTGTCCGAACCGACCACCACCAGCACGGGCCGGAATCGGGCGGCATCGACCTCCCGGAACAGGGCGTCCGGTGTCACGGGCGAGCGGTGCGGGCCAGCGAACGCCGCCGGCGCGCAGCGAACAAGGCGCACCCGAAAAGACCGAGCGTGGCGGCCAGGGGCCAGCCGATCGAGGAGCTGGCACCCACGGTCTCGCAGCCGCAGGAGCCTTTGCGGACCTTGATGTTTTCCTCTTCGGTTTCCTTTTTGGCGTTCTCGTCGAGGAAGGGTTCCGCCGTTCCGGTGGGGGCAACGTCGCCTTGAACGTCGGCCGCCGGAGTATCGCCCGCGGACTTGGGCGCGCCGGCGTCGACGCCTTCCACCTTCTTGATCTTCGGGTCCTTGGCGTTGAACGCCATGGTGCGGCGGTCGGTGACGGGGTTGTCGCCCTTCAAGATCAGGGTGACCGGCGAGCCGATCTCCTGACCCTCCGAGGTGCGCACGGTAAGCTTGTATTCACCGGCCACATACCCCGAGTCACGGGTGATGCCGAAGTCGTAGCGGGTCTGGTTGAACGTCTTGCCGCTCGTGTCCGAGAACTCGACGTCGAGCGTTTCCTGCTTGGGGGACGCGTTGGCGACGTTGATTCGGCTCATTTGCGGCTCGCTCTTGCCGTCGACCATCGAGCGCTCGTAGATGATGGTCTGCGTGAAAATGAAGCGCATCGGCACGCGCCTGAGCTGGGGAGCCTTCGGCAGTTGGATGAGCGACACGATGACGCGCCAGGCGCCGCTCTGCTCGTCGATGGTCGTGTTCTTGATCTTCAACTGGCCGGCGGCGAAGGCCGCGGTGGGCTGACCGAGCAGGGCGACGAGGGCGACGAGGGCGACGGCGAGACGAAGGACGAGCTTTTGCATGACGAACCGGAAGCAAGGTAACCGAAGCAAACCCTTTTGACACCACCTCTTCCCACCGTAGTCTGGTGAGCGGTGAAGGAACGAGTCAATGCAATGTCCGTCTTGGGTCATGTCGGCCCAGGGGAAGACGATCCGATGCTCGGCCTCGTCATCGACGGACGTTTCCACATCCGCTCGCTCATTGCGCGTGGCGGCATGGGCCGCGTGTACCGCGCCGAGCAATCGCCGCTCGGTCGCGTCTGCGCCCTGAAGGTAGTCAACGGCACACTGGCCGGCGCCGATCCCGAATACGAGCGGCGCTTCAAGCTCGAGGCCAGCACCGCTGCCAAGCTCACGCATCCGAACACGGTCACCGTCTTCGACTACGGCAAGACCAAGGACGGCATCTTCTTCATGGCCATGGAGCTGCTCGAGGGCCGCACGCTCCACAAGATCCTGCGCGACGAAGGATGCTTGTCACCGGAACGCGCGGCACGCGTCGGCTCGCAGATCTGTCGGTCTTTGCGCGAAGCACACCACCACGGTGTGGTGCACCGAGATCTCAAGCCGGCCAACGTGTTTCTGGTCGCCCACGGCGACGAGCCAGACTTCGTGAAGGTACTCGACTTCGGCCTCGTCAAAGCGCTCGACGAGCGGCCCGAGGAGCAGCTCACCCAGACCGGCATCTTCATGGGCTCGCCGAAGTACATGGCGCCCGAGCAGATCGAAGGCCACAAGGTCGACGCCCGCACCGACATCTACTCGCTCGGTATCATGCTCTACGAGATGCTCACCGGGAAGGTGCCGTTCGACAAAGTCACCAGCGTGAAGACGCTGATGGCCCATGTCCACGAAACGCCCGCCGCGCTGGCCATGGCTGGTATCCCTCCGGCGCTGGAAGATCTGGTGCTGCGCTGTCTGGCCAAAAGCCCGCAGGAGCGCCCGTCGTCGATGGAAGAAGTGCTGATGGCGCTGCGGGCGGGCACGCCGCAGGCAACCGCCCCGCCCCGCTTCTCGTCGCAGCGGGCGCCGGCGCACGAGGCCGACGCGAAAGCTGCGGACAAGAAACCGTCCCTGTCCCCGCTCAGCTCGTCGCAGGTCCACTCCAAGCCCT
>JAYUXI010000456.1:0-3369 GCA_043753085.1 Myxococcales bacterium
CCGGCCTCGTCGAGGGCGCCGCGCTGCCCGTGGCGTACTGGCTCGCGGGTCTCACCTGCACCGAGGAAACCTTCGTCGTGAAGGCTGGCGCGCAGCGCGTCGCCGCCGAGCTCGGCCTCGTGCTGATCACGTGCGACACCAGCCCGCGCACGGCCCGCTACTCGGGCGATGCGGACGCCTGGGACTTCGGCCAAGGCGCCGGGTTTTACCTCGATGCCACCACGGCCCCTTGGTCGGCCACCTACCGCATGGAAACGTACGTCACCCAGGAACTACGTCAGCTGGTCGAACGCGAGTTTCCCATCCGGCCGGACGCTCGTGGGCTGTTCGGTCATTCGATGGGTGGTCACGGGGCACTGACGCTGTCGCTGCGCCACCCCGCGCTCTACGCGAGCGTGTCGGCGTTCGCGCCGATCGTGGCGCCCAGCCAGGTGCCGTGGGGCCAGAAGGCATTCCAGGGATACCTCGGCGAAGACGCCGCAGCGTGGGCCGAGCACGACGCCGTGGCGCTCGTGAAGAGCGGGAAACGATTCGCCAGCGCGCCGTTGGTCGACCAAGGCCTTGCCGACAAGTTCCTCGCGACCGAACTTCGACCCGAGCTGCTCGAAGACGCATGTGCCCAGGCCGGACAGCCGCTCGCGTTGTTTCGTCACGAGGGCTACGACCACAGCTACTTTTTCATCCAGACGCGCATCGAGGCGCACCTGAGACACCACGCTGCGAAACTGATGTGAACAATTGACCCACCTCCCCGTCCAAATCCCTGGCGCGGGGCGGGAACCACAGCATGAGCGAAGTCATTCACGGCCGATACGACGTCGTCCGCCCCCTCGGGAGCGGCGCGATGGGCGTGGTCGTGGAGGCCCGCGATCGCCACGACGGCCGCCACGTGGCGCTGAAGATGCCGCGCGCGTTGGCGCTTCTGCAACCGGAAGCCGTCGAGCGGTTTCGGCGCGAGGCAGCCACCATGGCCAGCCTGCGCCATCCGAACATCATCGAGTTCATCGGGTTTTTCGAAGCTCCCCCCGTTCTCGTCCTCGAGCTACTGCACGGCGAGACGGTGGGCGCCATGCTGCGCCGCGAGCGCGCGCTGGCCCCGCACGTGGCGGCACTCCTGGGAATGCAGATTTGCGGCGGCCTGGCAGCTGCTCATGCCGCCTCCGTGATCCACCGCGACGTGAAGCCGTCGAACCTCTTCGTGCAACAGTTGCCGGGACAGCCCCCGTGCGCGAAGCTCATCGACTTCGGCGTGGCGAAGAACACCGAAGGCGACGCTGCGCCACTCACCGCGCAGAGCGCCATCGTCGGTTCGGCGCTGTACATGGCGCCGGAGCAAATCCGCGGCGAGCCGGCGCAGGAGCGCAGCGATCTGTTCGCGCTGGGTCTCTCGCTGTACGAGATGGTCACCGGCGAGCGCCCATACGCCGAGGGCACGCTGCACCTCGCCATGGTTCGCATCCTGCAGGGCGCTCCGCTTCCCGCCCATCCGGCGCTGCCCGCAGGCCTCCACGCCACGCTCCTGCGCGCCACCCAGCGCGAACCGGACGCACGCTACCAATCGGCCGACGAGCTCTCGCGGGCGCTGCAACCGTTCAGCAAGCGGGACATCGGGCGCACGCAGCTGAGCCCCGTCGTGTCTGCGTCGGAGCAAGCGCCGCCGCTGTTGCGAGTCTCCAGTGTGCCGCCCCCGCCCGACTCCGTCACGCGTCTCGATCACCCACGCGAAGTGCCGAGGTCTTCACGCTACGGCACCGCGCCCATGCAGAGCGTTCGCGCGGAAGAACGGATGCGACCATTTCCGCCGCGCTCTGAGCCGAGTCCCGCCAGCATGACGGCGCCGCTGGCGCACCTGCCGCCGGTGCTCGCCGCGCGCCTTGCCAACGCCACGCCGCCGCCACTCTGTCCGGCCCCGCGCCCCGTGTCGTCCGAGCCGTCGCTGCCGTTCGTCGCCACCGCGCCGCCGTCGAGCAGCACCTGGAAAGTGGCGGTCGGCGTCTCGGCGGTCGCCGTAGCCGCCAGCCTCGCGGGCGCAGGGTACTGGCTCGGCGCGCGCCACGGCTCCGACGCTGAGCCACCGCCGTCGTCGTCGTCCGATCCGTCCAAGCAGCCCGCGGCGCCCTCTGCGTCGGTCATGCCCGAGCTACGCTGAGCCGCATTTCTTTCGCGTCCAGGGCTGCCTATTGTGAGTGCTGCGTGGGGATGATAGGTGCGCGGTCGATCCGAGATGGCAGCCCAAGGCATCGAGTACAGTTCGCTTTTTTCTTCGCTCGGCGCGTCCACGCTCGAGCACTTCCACGCGCTGGCTGCTTCGAAGTCCGCGGCCGAAGGCGGCATCGACGTCGACCTCGACTTGACCGTCTTCGGTCAGGTGGTGCTGTTCGTCGTTCTGATGCTCGCGCTCAAGCCGCTGCTTTTCGATCCGCTGCTCAAGCTGTTCGAAGAGCGCGAGAAGCGCATCGAAGGCGCACGCGCCGAGAGCCACGCCCTCGACAAGGCGTCGGCCGCCGCGCAGACACGCTACGAAGACGAAATGCAGAAGGCGCGCGGCCAAGCCAACAGCGAGCGCGACAAGCTGCGCGCCGAGGGTCTGCGCAGCGAAAATGAGATCCTCGCCGAGGCTCGCGCCCACACCGCCAAGAAGCTCGAAGATGGCCGTGGCGTGCTCGCCACCGAGCTGGCCTCGGCCCGCGCCGTGCTCGAGCGCGAAAGCGTCGTGCTCGCCGCCCACCTCGCCGCCCGCGTGCTCGGCCGGGAGTTCCACTGATGCAGTCCGAAGAAACCACGCCGCACCCGCTCATCAACGGCACCAACGGCACCGAGCACGGCGCTCCGCACGAAGGCGCGCACGAGCTTGCCCCGATCAACTGGTTCGATTTCGGGAACAAGGAGCAGCTGCCGTACGCCGCCGGCCTGTTCAACTTCGTCATCCTGCTCGCCATCTACGTCAAGTTCGGCAAGAAGCCGCTGTCCGACGCGCTCAGGAAGCGCAAGGTCGACATCGCGGCCGACATCGAAGAAGCCGCCAAGGTCAAACGCGAGGCCGAACAGCGCGCCAAAAAATACCAGGCTGACCTTGCCAACCTGGATCAAGATCTCGAGGTTGCGCGCCAGGCGCTGGTCGAAGCCGGCAAGAAAGAGCGCGAACGCATCGTAGCCGATGCCAAGGAGCGTGCCGCGCGCATGAAGCGCGACGCCGACACGCTGCTCGGGCAGGAAGCCAAGCAGAAAAACCAGGACCTCACCATCGAGACCATCGAGCGTGCCGTCGACCAAGCCGAGCAGATCTTGAAGACCAAGCTCACCCAGGAAGATCACCTCCGCCTCGCCGAGGAGTTCCTCGTCGAGCTCGGACAGCGCGCCGTCGATCCG
>JAYUXI010000457.1:0-3360 GCA_043753085.1 Myxococcales bacterium
AGCGGAGCGCTACGCTGCGCCGGCTGACGGCGCCAGTTCCAGGAGTCTGACCTGAAAAACGAGCGCTTTGACGCGGCGCGTCCGGGCGTTCTTTATGGCCTTCGGGGGAAAGACTTGTCATAGCCAACGTCAGGATGCGCCTGTCCCCTTCGGCTTTGGCCCGGTTCCCGCTTGCTCTTCTCTTCGCCGCTTCGGCCGCGTGCTCCGGTGACGGCTGTGCGGGCTGCTCCGGAGTGGAGCGTCTGCCAGGCGGGTTTCCGCGCGACAAGGCCATCGAGCAGGCTGGCGCCATTCGGATCACCCGGCCCGGTCTCGATCTCATCGCCAGCGAAGCGCCGCGGCTCGTTGGTAACTTTCTCGGCGCCGAGGACGGCGTCTTCACGTTCGACATCCCCACGTCGACCTTCGTGGCCGATATCCCCCTGGCCGGCGATACCGACGTCACCATCTGCGCAGACGGCCCCGGCGGCAATCCGCCGCGCTGTCGCGCCACCATCGGCATCGGCGCGACCGTGCTCCATGTCGACGCCGTGACTCCCAACGAGGTGCGGCTGTCCGGTACCGTCCCCCTCGAGCTCTCCGAGACGCGCACCGCAGTAGACGTTCTCGGCGGAATCAATGCGCAGATCGCGTACGGCGAGAACCCGAGCTGCGATGGACCGAACACGGTCACCGAAGGGCCACACGCCGTCCCGGTGTCGATCCGCATTCCGGTCGTCCGAGAGACGATCGCACCACGCAACGGCTACACCAAGCTCGACCTCGACAACGCGCGCATCGACCTCGACGGCATCACCAAGGACGAAGTCCAGATCTGCATCAACTGCGGTGGCATCTTGAACGGCATTTGCAACGCGGCTGCGAATTCCGACGCCATCAAGGGCCGTGTCGTCGACGCCCTCAAGGGGGGCGTCGGCGCGCAGCTCAACTCGTTCTTGGCTGGTGCATTCTGCACCAAACCCGGCCTCGGGGATCCGGCCTGCCCAACGGGCTCCAGCGCCACCGGCCAGGCCGACGCGGGCGGCACTTGCAACTTCGACAGTGCACCCGACCGCTGCGTCTCGGCGCTGCTCGGCACCGACGCGCACGTGAACCTCGCCGGCCTCCTGGCGCGATTCTCGCCCGGCTCGAAGGGCGCGCTCGATTTTGGCTTTGCCGCCGGCGGCGAAATGACGCCGTTCCCGAACGCCCCGGCCGACGACACGCCGTACCCCGGCCACACCCCGAACGGCATCACGCTGGCCATGGTCGGCGGAGTCATCCCCTCACCCGAGTCCAAGTGCGTGGTGCCCGCTGCGCTCGAGATCCCGACCGGCATTCCGATCCCCACCGAGCTCACTGCCGACACCTTGCCCAACTACGGCGACGGCACCGCCCCAGCACGCGGCCCCGACGTAGGGCTCGGCGTGTCGCAGCGCTTTTTGAACTTCTCGATGAAGAGCGCATACAACAGCGGTCTGCTGTGCCTCGGCGTCTCCAGCGAGCAGGTCGGCCTGCTGCAGTCGGGGCTGCTCAGCGTGCTGGTCGCTTCGCTGCCGCAGTTCACGTTCGATCGCAAGTCGGCCTCGGCCGCCATCGCCACGCGGCCCGGCAAGCCGCCGGAGCTGACGTTAGGCGGCGGCACCAACGTGAACACCGATCCGATGGTCAAGGTGGTCCTGCCCGAGCTGGCGATCGACTTCTACGTGTGGAGCTACGACCGCTACGTGCGCGTCTTCACCTTCACGGCCGACGTGACCGTGCCGATCAACCTGAGCACCGCCAAAACCGAAGCAAACCCCGCAGGTGGCGTCGTGCTCCAGCTCGGCGACGTGAAGCTGGACAACGGCAAGGTCTCGAACAACGAGCTCTTGCTCGACAAGCCCGAGCAGATGGCCGGCGCCATCTCGCAGGTGGTCGGCAGCCTGGTTGGCCAGTTCGTCGGCAGCGGGCTCGCGCCGTTCGACGTGTCGCAGCTCGCCGCCAGCTTCGGCTTCACCCTGAACATCCCCGACGGCGGCATCCGCACGCTGCAAAAGGATCAGGATCGGTTCATCGGTCTGTTCGCCAACTTCGTGGCCGGCGGCGCACCGGTGCCCGCGCCGCCCAGCGCCTCGCTGCAGAAGAAGTTCGTCGACCCCGCCGCGATGACCCTGCTCGGCTACCGCGACGATCTGCGCCCGACCCTGACGGTGTCGATTCCGCCGGTCGGCAGCGAGGCCGATCTCGAGTACGCCACCCGCATCGACAGGGGCGGCTTTTCCGCCTGGCTGCCCGCCACGGCCGACGGCACGCGTGTGATCACCGGCCCCGAGCTCTTCATGCAGGGCCGCCACGAGCTGCGCGTCTACGCGCGTCACCACGGCCACCCGGCCAGCCAGAGCGAAGCCGGCGTGCTGCCCTTCGTGATCGACGTCCTGCCGCCGGCCGTCGCCCTGCAGGACAAGGCCGGGCACCTCGCCATCGACGCGTGGGACGTCGTCACCGACGAAAAAGCGCTGTTGGCTCGCATCGCCTACGACGGCGCGCCGCTCGCCGAAGAGTGGAAGCCCCTGGCCGACCTCGTTCTCGACGAGAGCAAGGACTCGGTGCAGCTCCAGATCCGTGACGAAGAAGGCAACGTCGGCGAGATCAAGCAGCCGCTGATCCGTGGCGGCCGCGACGCCTCCATTCCTGCGGTCGGCGGCTGCGCCTGCGACGCGCGAGGCAGCGGCACCACGCCCGGCGAAGGCGCCCTCTGGGCCGCCGGCATCGCCGCCGCACTCTTCCTGTTCAAGCGCCGCAGCGCCACCTCACGCAACACCGCGAAGGGCGGCACGCCGCTTCTCACCGCGCTGGTCGCCACGGCCGCCGCTGCGGCGATGGCACCGGGCTGCTCGTGCGGCAGCGACGATCCCGGCGCCGCCACCACCACGGGCTGCGGCGAGGACTGCAACCAGGAGTGCGCCCCCGGCCTGCCCGTCGGCATCGTCGGCGCGTACACCTCGCTGGCCAAGACAGACGACGGCACGCTCTGGGTCGCCGGCTACAACGACTCGACTCTTTCGCCCGAGTTCTCCGCGCTCTACGGCGATCTCGTGGTCGGCACGTTCGACGCCGCGGCGGGCGCCGTGCGCTGGCAGACCATCGACGGCGTGCCCGCCCGCGAAGAGGGCAAGTGCCCAGTCAACGATCCGAAGGGCTGGCGCGGCGGCGAGACCGAAAGCGGCAACAACGTCGGACTGTGGACCACGATGGCGATTGGCGCCGACCAGAAGCCGATGGTTGCCTACTACGACGCCACCACGCCCGCGCTGAAGTTCGCGGTGCTCGGCGCGACCACCGGGACTGGCAGCCCGCCCGCCAGCGCGTGGAAGATCCACGAGGTGTCCGCGAAGCCCA
>JAYUXI010000458.1:0-3357 GCA_043753085.1 Myxococcales bacterium
CGCTGGCCCGCAAGTACCGCACCCTGATGGAGCTGCGGGCCAGCGGCAGCACCCGGCCGGAGCTCGCGCGCTTGGCGGCCGAATTCCCGGGCGCCCTGCGCGAGCTCGACGAGCTGCCTCTGCCCGAGATCCAGCGACGCATCGACGAGCTCCAAGGCGCCGGCGAGCTGCGGCTGGAGCTGCGCGCGGTCTGGCTGTTCCACGAGCGGGTGCTGGCGGCCCGAGGGACAGCGGGGCCGAAGGCAGCCGGGCTCCGGCCGAGTCGGGAGGCGCTGGCCGACGTGGCGCGTGAGCTCGGCGTGACGGGGGGCGAGGCGCACCGGCTGGTGTTTCCCTTCGCGCACGTGCGACGCGGACTGCCTTAGCTCTTGGCGGTGGGCGTGGCCGGCGCGCTGGCGGCGGGGGCGGCCGACTCGGTCTTGGCGGGAGCGGCGGTGCTCTCGCCCTTCGACTCGGACGTGGTGCTGCCCTCGCTCGGCTTGTCGTCGCTCTTCTTGGCGGCACCGCCGCTGGAAGAATAGAGGTCGGCGTACCAGCCGCCCCCCTTGAGGATGAAGCTGCCGCCACTGATGAGACGCTGCGCAGCCTTCTCGTGGCACTTCGGGCAGGTGTCGAGCGCAGGCTCGGAGATCTTCTGCAGCTCTTCCCAGAGATTTTCGCAGTGGCTGCAGCGGTATTCGTACGTCGGCATGGTGCAAGAACGGCCGTACGTTGCACGCGCGCCGCTGTCAACAGGTGCTTGTATCCGGGGGCCGTCGGCATAGCATCCGAGGATGGTTCCCCAGTCGCATCCTGCCCATGCCCTGCCGGCGCTCGCGGCCGAGCCGCTCGAGCCGCTCGAGACGCTCCACCGATGCCCCACGGTCGCGGTCGGCGCGTGAGCTCCACTTCGTCTACGTCGACCCTGGTCGTCCATCCCGCCACGGGGCCGCTCACCGGCAGCGTGCCGGTGCCCTCGGACAAGAGCATCGGGCACCGCGCCATCCTGTTCGGTGCACTCTCCACGGGTCGTACACACGTGCGCAAGCTGTCGTTTGGCGAAGACAACGTGGCTACCCTGGCTGCGTTCACGGCCATGGGCATCGAGAGCGAGCGCGATGGCGCGGACGCCTTGCTCATCCACGGCCGCGGCTTGTACGGCCTGCGCGAGCCCAAAGGCGCGCTCGACTGCGGCAACTCGGGCACGACCATGCGGCTGCTGGCGGGCGTTCTGGCCGCGCAGCGCTTCGCCACCACCCTGGTGGGCGACGCGTCGCTCATGCGCCGGCCCATGCTGCGAGTGGCCACGCCGCTGCGCGCTCGCGGGGCGTCGATCGAAGGTTTGCCGCACGGGAAGAAAGCCGGAGAGATCGTGCCGCCGTTGCGGATCGGAGCGCTTGCCGAAAAAGCCATGCTGGCGGCTCTCGAGTGGGACAGCCCCGTGGCCAGCGCCCAGGTCAAGAGCGCGGTGCTGCTGTCGGGTCTCTACGCGGCGGGGCCGACGCACTACCGAGAGCCAACGGTTTCGCGCGACCACACCGAGCGCATGCTGCTGGCGTTCGGCGTGCCCATCCGGACGGTCGGCGCGCTGCTCGCGCTCGATCCGAAGGACTGGAACGGCCAGATCGAGCCGTTCGAGATCGACGTGCCCGGTGATCTTTCGGCCGCCGCGTTCCTGGTGGCGGCAGGATGCTTGGTGCCGGGCTCCCGCGTCGCAGTGCGTGGAGTCTGCACCAATCCCACGCGCACCGGATTTCTCGAGGTGGCGCGCGACATGGGCGCGCCCATCGGAGTCGAGCACCAAGGCGATCTGTTCTCCGAGCCCGTCGCCGATCTGCACGTCGCCAACGTCGACGCGCACCTGCGTGCCGGCCGCATCGGCGGCGAGCTGGTGGTCCGCGCGGTAGACGAGATCCCGATCCTGGCGGCGATGGCCGCGCGCGCGCACGGCGTCACCAAGATCACCGACGCCGAGGAGCTCCGCGTGAAGGAGAGCGATCGCATCGCTACCATGGCGGTGGTGCTGCGCGCCTTCGGCGTCGAGGTCGAAGAAACGCCGGACGGCATGCTGGTGCAGGGCCGTCCGCAGGGGCCCCTCACCGCGGCGGACGTCGACAGCCGCGGCGATCACCGCATCGCCATGAGCGCGGCGGTCCTGGCGCTCACCGCCGATGGGCCCTCGATCATTCGTGACGCGGCCTGCATCGCCACGTCGTTCCCACGCTTCGTGGGCACGCTGCGGGCGCTTGGAGCTCGCATCGACGTGACCGAGTAGCGCGGCGGCTACAGCGCGATCTTGATGTCCCGGATCTGATCGCGAAAGCGGATCTGTAGCTCGGTCAGCTTGGTGTCGGTCTCGATGCTGTCTTTCGTGAGCACGTCGAGCCGCGCCGACATCGCACCCAGCCGCTGCGTGATGGTGGCGCGCAGCTGCGTGGCCGCTTTGTTCTTCTCGAGCGCGCGCAGGTTGCGGCGCAGCTCCTCGGATTGCGTACGCAGGTTCTGCTCTTCGGCCACGATCTTCGCGCGCGCGTCGAGGGCGCGTACGATGTCGGCGCGCAAGACCCACGCTGCGTCGAGCTTGGCCACCACGCCGCGGTCGGCGCCGGGCGACTTCCTGTAGTTCTGGTACGCCTGATCGGCGATGGGCGAAAACCAGTCGACCTTGCGCCGCACCGGCGTGCGCTCGTCGACTACGAGCTCGGAGGTGCCGCGCGCGCGCGCTGCCATCGGCACGAGCGCGCTGCCGGTGCCCAGGTTGTCCTCGGTGCCGGCCGGTGGCTTCTCGAGCCGCGAGCCGGGCATGCGCAGGTGCTTGACCAGGACCTTCGCGGTGGCGTCGAGGCCGTTCTTCACGGTGTACTTCGTGAGCTGCACGCTGTCGCGTTCGATGCTGAGCTCGCCATTTTCGATCTTGGCCACGCGCTCGCCGTATTCCTCGAAGCGCGATTCGCGCGTGATCGCCACGCCGCGCTCGAGCGCGAACGGTACGGTGGCCGTGGCGCCGGACGGCAGCGGGTCGAGCATGCCCTGGCCGACGAAGGAGCTGCCCTCGAACACGGCGATCGGTCCGCGTTCGAGCGTCCCCTTGGTGGCGTTGGCGAAGCGCGCGACGCGAAACGGATGGCTGGCCGAATCCGGCACGCCCCCGTCTGCGGCGAAGAGGAAGCTGACCTCGCCCGTGACGGGCTGCGCGGCGAGCAGCACCATCGTGGCAGACTTGTCGGGCACGGTGACCGTGTTCGGAAGATCGTAGCGGGTGGTTCCGCCCTCTTGCGCGATGGCCGCCAGGCTGCGCAGGTTTCGCGGTCCGGACGGCACCACCGGTGGCGGCGCTGGCGCAGCTTCGGCCACCGGCGTCGGGCGACCGGCAGTCGC
>JAYUXI010000459.1:0-18861 GCA_043753085.1 Myxococcales bacterium
CCGGATCGCCGACACCGGTCGCGATCCGCTGCCGCTGATGAAGCAGGCGCTCGAAATCATGCAGGTTGCACCGAAGTCGGAGCTGATCTGGGCGAGCCCGCGCGAGCTGCTCAACATCTTCCACGCCGAGTCGATCGGCTGCCACAACATCACGGTCACCAACGACGTGCTCGCCAAGCTGTCGCTCGTCGGCAAAGACCTCGCCGAGTACTCGCTCGACACCGTGAAGATGTTCGAACGCGACGGCAAGGCCTCCGGCTTCACGCTCTGAGCGTCCGCGGCGGAGACGGAGCGCTGGTATGAGTCCGGGGAGGCTGCCGCCTGGCGTGCGGCGCGAGTTGCTGCCGGCGCTTTGCATGCTGCCCATCGTGCTGGCGGCGATCGCGCTCGCGGCCACGGTCACGTTCCGCGGCGGAACGAGCGTCGACAACCGCCATTACGTGGAGATGGCCACGGGCTTCCGCGCGCACGGCCTGCCGTACACGCTGAACGCCTATTCGGAGGATTTCACCGCCGCGCGGCCGGCCTTCAACCTTCCGCACGACGGCAAGCTGTGGGGAATCTACCCGCCGCTCTATCCGCTTCTTGCGTCGCTCGCGCTGCGGCTGGGGGGCCTTGCCGCGGTCGGCAAACAGAATTTTCTGATCCTGGCGCTGCTCGGCGTGGCCGTGTACGCGCTCGGCCGCAAGCTCACCGGCGATCCGCGGCGGGGCGTGCTGGCGGCGTACCTGGTGCTGCTGGCGTCGCCGGTGTGGGGCAGCTCCACGGAAACGCTGGCGCAGCCCCTGCAGCTTTTCCTCATCGTCTTGGTGCCGCTCTGCGGACTGTATTCCCTCGAGGCGGCCCGCACTTCGCGTCGTGGCCGTTCGGCGGTGTGGGCGGGTCTCGCGGGTCTGGCCGGAGGACTCGGCCTCGCGACGCACCTCATCGCGGGCCCGATGAGCCTGGCTGCGCTGTGCGCCCTGGCCGCCATCGACCCAGACGAGGCGACGCCCGCGCGGATCCGCTTGCGTGACGGCGCGGTGCGGTTGGGTGCGTCGCTCTTTTGCTGGGTATTGCCGCTGGTGCCCGTGGCGCGCCTCAACCACCTGCGTTTCGGGTCGTACAATCCGCTCTCGTACGGACCGTGCATCTGGTCGCACTGCGCGCTGTTCGAGAGCAACGATCTGCATGCAGGCGCGCTGCTCGGCTTCTTCCTCCCGTCGCTGGTCTACTTCGCAGCGGTCGCCGGCGCCCTGTACGCGAGCCGAAGGTGCCGCTGGCCGGTGCGGATTGGCGTCGGGGTGGCCGCGGCGCTCGGGCTCGCCTTGCCCACGCCACTCCGCGCACCGGCATGGGCCATGCTCCGCACGCTGTACGGCTACTTCGTCGATCTTGCGGTGATCGACTGGGGACACCCCTACGGCTTCGCCACGTTCGACGACGGACTCGGTCATCACCGCGGCGGCCAGGTCCTGAAGTCGCTGCTGCAGTCGTCGCCGATCTTCGCGTGCGCAGCGCTCGCCGGGTACGGGCTGTCGGGGCGCAAAGGGCGTTCGACGTTGGTCCTTGCCCCGGTCGTGGGGCTGGCTGCTGCCCTGGCTCTGCTCGCTCGCTTCGAGCCGCCGTACAACTTCGGCGATCCCCACGTCATCCTTCGCTACGTGATCCCGGCTGCCCCGCTCTTGGCTCCGCTCGCCGCCGACGTCCTGTTCCGCATTCGTCCGCGCGCGTGGCACGTCGTCGGGGCCGCGGCGTGCGGGCTCGGCGCGCTGCTGTGGCTCTGCAACCGCGACGACGACGCGCAATGGCTCGAACGCATCTTCGTGCTGCGAGTCACGCTCTTGCTCGGCGTCCTGGCGGTGGTGCTTCTCGCGTGGCGGACGCGCGGTGCGGCGCTGGCTTGTTGCGCTTGCATCGCGGTCTCGGTCGCCGTGACGCTCGGCGTCGACACGCGGGCTCTCGGAGCGCTGCAGGCTTCACTCGAACGCGAGGTGCAGGCCTTCGAGCGACAGACGCCGAAACGCCTCGCGCTGGTTGGCTACGGCCCGCAAACGAATCATGTGCTCACGCTGCGCGCCCAGCGCGACATCAACTACATCGATCTCTTGGAGTCGAAGGGGTGGGACGACTTTCGCGTCCTGATCGATCTCTGGGCCGACGACGACAGGCCGGTGTATGGCATCTTTCCGACCGGCATCGACCCTCCGTTCCAGTGGCCGTACGCCGACTGGGACGTGCCCGCTACCCGCCTCGACGAGCGCCTCAACTTGTGGAAGATCGGCCCCCCAGCGCCGGGTCGGCGGCTAACGCGCGAGCAAACGTCGTCGCTGCGCGGGCAGCTTAACGACGCGTGGCTCGCGCGCGGCCGCCGCCCGCCGTGACGGCGCGCGTGTACCAGCAACGAGAGAGCTACGGCGGTTGCAGAAAGAGTAGCGAGTCATGACGCGGCTCCCCCGCCGCGCATCAGGCGAACGGAGAGCCACCGGGCATGCCGGGAGCAACGGGCGCGACGGGAACTACGTCCGGCACGACGACGGGCTCTTGGGGTACTTCAGGGGTGCTCGGCTTCACGCGGCCGCGACCGGCCCACAGCGACGGCAAAAGCTTTTCGGCGTCGCCCTGGCGAGCGCGCAGGTACGCAGCTGCTTCACGCGCGCGCTGGTAGGCGTTCACCAGGAGGGTGAAGGCGCGGCGGCGGTCGTCGTCGGCTGCGACGGCGGTGCGCGACGGCTGAGTGCGGCCGCCGTGCGCGATCGTGATGCGCTCGAAGAGATCGCGGCCCTCGTCGAGCTCGCTCGCTTTGATGCCGGTGTTCGACTCGATTGTGCTCCAGTGCTCGCGCAAGATCTTGACGAGTGCGCCGACGTCGGAGCCGGCGTTGAGATAGCCGTTGCCGCCCTTGAGCTCGGCGAGCCGCTTGGCGTGGATGTGGCCGCGGCGCACGAGGGCCTGCGTGTCGGCGAGCAGCACGTCGCGGAGCTCGGTCGCGCGTGCGGCCAGGGCGGGCAGCGTGTCGGTGGGCTCGGCCGCCACGGTGTACGCGTTGTGCGCTTCGGCGAGCGCGTGGGCGTAGGTCTGGATGGCGTCGAACTGCGCGAGGTCGAACTTCGGCAGCTCGGACGTGATGCTCTCGCGCAGCATCGTGAGGTTCGGCAACGCGCCGAGCACCGTCGCGACGGCCGCCTGCACGTCGAGATTGACGATCAGGATCTCGTCGGCTGAGAGCGCAGCCCGCGCGGCGGCGGTGGCGGCGAATGCCTCAGCGAAGCGACCGTTGGGGGTGGCGGGGATCTGGTTGTTGTCGTTGCGAGCCATGATGACGGGAGTCCTTTCGATGCAGCGCTCCATGCGCTGCGAAGGCCCCGTCGGCCGGGCGTCGTGGCGGTTGCGTGCTTTCGGACCGGGGCTGCACTTTTCGTGGCGCGTCGGTTCCCGGAGGGGGGGCAACCCGGATTTTCGAGACTTCCGAAGTCGTCAGCGGGGGGTCAACCTGGCCTTGCAGACTTCTAAAGTCGCCGGAGGGCGGTCAACCTGGCCTGCCGCGACTTTCAAAGTTGCCGGAGGGCGGTCAGCTTGACTTGCCGCGAGTTGCTGAGCGGGCGCTCGCGGTGAACTTGGCTTCGCGTGAGTCTAGAAGTCGACGAAGGGGGGACGACTTGGCTTGTGGCTAGGTGCGCTGCGAGTCCTCGGCACCCAATGGCGTGAAGTGGACATCCATCGGAGTGCGAGCAAGATCGTGTGCGACTAGCAGCTTCTTCTCCAGCACGTTGATGCGCGCGACGTCGTGCGGATCATGCCCGGGGTCACCGCCACCGCGCCGAGCTTGTGAGCGCGGAGACCGTCGCGGCGACGCTCGCGCAGCCACTTGCGCCAGCCCCACCACACGCCGTGCTTGCGCAGGTTGACGCTGCCGCCCTCGCGTGGCGCCGAACTCGGCGAGATCTTCAGCTTCTCGGACGCTAGCGCTCTTCGCGGGCATCGGTCGCCGAGCGGCGTAGCGCCGCGAAGGCAGCTCGTCGACGGAAAGCATGACCGAACGAAGCACCGAAACTGCGGCGCCCGCGAGAGGAAGTTGAAATTGGACACGGGCACGAGAAGGACCCCGCCGCCCCAAACGCGCTGGGGGGCTGTGTCACTTCGAACATGGGGGCCTCGAACGCGAACATGCTTAGCGGCCGCTTTGACAATGTGATCAACGCTCTCGCGCTAGGGGCACACGGGGCTGTGCGGTCACGTAACGTGACGACACCAAATCAACCGCTATCGCTGCTCTAAACAATTCAGAAAAAACGAGCCCTGATAGACCGCTTTGGGGTCATCCGGTGGTGTCAGCAGCAGCTCACGGGTACAGTTCAGTTCCAGCTCGCTAGCTGCGAGTGGCAACGCCCTTTCCTTTGCCTGCTCATAGGATGGCCATTCGAGGGTGCTCAGACACATTGTCGTGCGACAGTCGACCTTGACGACACGAAACTGTCCGTCTGAGGCCCGTTCGAGATCGCGACGCAGCATTGCTGTGGCGGCGCGGCTCCAGGATGGGTCTACTTCTTCGCGTGCATGATCCCGCGTCAATTCCGCGAGGAACGCGGTATCTCGCTTGAGCGCCGCCTCGAAGTCATGATCGGATGGGGGTGCATCGGCCGGTTTCGCGTCCACAGCAGTTGCGGACGTGAGACCGGCCGGATTCGTCAACTCGGATTGACTCTCAACGGCGAAGCGTGACTCCACCGATGTACGTGCAGACTGCGGAGGGGCAGCTTTTGAGAGGGAAGTTCTCGCGACAGCTCTGCTGCCTCCGCGCGATAGTAGGTTTGGGCCGTAAACAGCACCAACGGTGCCGGCTACCAGCCCACACACTACCATGACTCCGACCTGCGCAAAACTTTGCATTGGTCAGTTGCTGTTGTTACCGCCGAGCCCTCGGAAGATATCTGCGCTACTGTTGAGCCGCACAATAACGAATGGGTAGTCGGTAGGATGCGCAATAAGCGCAGTCCGCGGCGGTGCGGCCGAGCCGCCAGTCGCGGCAGCCACCGAGCCACACGACAAAGACCCTGCTGCTGAAAGAGTGCAAGCAGCTGCAGAGCCCGACGTGACAGTCACATAGATCGACGTCGTATAGCCAGCCGAATTCTTGGAATTGTCCGGAATTGGGCAGATAATATCCTGATTACGGGCATTGGTCAAACCCGTAGATGGAACGTATCTGCTTGAGTCTGTTTCAGTCGGCGCCGAGCAGGTGGCGGCATGTTGCCGCCAGTAAGTCGCTGCACGAACTGCGCCCGAACCCATCATTAGGGACGACACTAGTGCGCTTCCTGCGAACACTGTTATTGCGCGTAGTTTGTTTGTCATTGAGGCTTCACTCCTAAACTTGTTGTCAACGAACTCGCCGCCCAGCCAGCCGCTGCAAGGTTGCTCCGGCTGCCGAGGTGCATCCGGCGAAAGTTCGAGTGTTCCTCAATTATTGTTGCCACCAAGGCCGCGAAGCACAGCATTAGCGGGCATATTCACTACTACGTAGGGGTAGTCATAGATGTGCGAGTTCAGCGCCGTCACGGACGGCGCTGCAGATCCCGAAAACGAGCTTGCATTAGTTCCGCAAGACACTGATCCCGCGAGTGACAGCGTACACGCGGAGGCGGCACTGCCTTGCGTTACAGTAACGTAGATGGAAGTCGAATAGCCGGACGGGTTCGTAGAGTTATCCGGAATTGGACAAATGACGGAGCTCAGATTGCCAGTGTTGGTCAAACCTCCGGCACCAACATACAGACGTGAGAAAGTCGAACTTCCGGTTGGCGCTGAACACGTGGCGGCGTGTTGCCGCCAGTAGGTTGCGGCATGAACGGCACCCGCGCTGCTCAGCAATGCTGCCAACATCGCGCCAGCTGCAAACCCTCTAAACGCACCTGTTCTCATAAACATATTGGTTTCCTCCCTGTAATCTGAATCGCGGGCAACGAAGCTATCGGGGGCAGGTTAGTCGGTCAAGCGGAAACCTGTGCGCGATAACAAGGGTAACTGGCGTTACGGGAGGTGGCGCGCAGGAAGCGGCGAGAAGTCATCCGAGGCAGAGCGCGCGCGACCTGATCTCTCCACGCGACCCCGGCAGCGCGCGGCGATCAGGATCTGACCGTGCCCCAGCGGACTGGAGAGTAAAACGCGCCCCTCATTACGAGGTCGACACGCAGCTGGGTGATCGTGTTATTCGCCCGCCCATGGACGCAGTCTTCAGGGACCTCAATCCGGCCTTTACCCAGAACCTCGGACGCCCGCGTACTGCCCTCGTGGTGGGCAGCAGCGTCGGGGAGACGGCGTACGTGCTGAAGGCCAGGGGAACTCGAACCACCGCGCTCGAGCTCGACGAAGACGAGCTCGACAAGGCGCGTGACCTCTCCGACGAGGCCATCCTCGCGTCCGACCCCACGGGCAACGTCTTCGCAGAGGTGTCGGGCCGCACGTTCGACCTCGTTGCGCTCGAAGGCGCCCTGGAAGTCTCCAAAGACGTGCGCGCTACGCTGAAGGTCGCCGCGTCTTTGCTCGTCGACGGCGGCCACTGCGTCGTCACGTTTCCCGCAGACGCCGGCATGGCGCGCACCGACGTGGCCTCGGCTCTGGAAGACGCCGGTTTCGAGATCATGCGCTACGACATGAACCCGGTGCTCTTGCGCCGGCTCCTGTCGGGCGGCGCTCGCGCGATGGACGACCTGCGCATGTCGCACACCACGTCGTTCCGCTTCACGCGCGAGATGATGCGCCCGCTCGAGCTGGCCATCGCGCGCGTGGCGCCGGATCAGCTCGCCGCCGACCACGTGTACGTTGCACGCAAGCCGCCAAAGCGCGGACCGCTCTCGCTCACCATCGGCATGCTCTCGCTCAACGAAGAAGAGAGCGTCGAGCGCATGATCGACGAGATCCGGGCCGTGGCGCCGGACGCGAAGATTCTCCTGATCGACAGCTCCAGCGACCACACGCCCCAGCTGGCGCGCGCGAAGGGCGCGCGGGTGGTTCGCCAGCTGCCGCCGCAGGGCCACGGGCCGGCGATGGAGCGGCTCATGTACGAAGCCGCGGCAGACAGCGAAGCGCTGATCTACCTGGACTGCGACTTCACGTACCCCACGCAGTTCATCCCGATCATGCGCCGGCTGCTCGAAGAGGGCGCCGACCTCGTGAACGGCAGCCGCACTGCGAAGTTTCCCAAGGGCGCGATGCCGATTCCGAACTTCATCGCGAACCGCGTCTTCGCCGCCAGCGCCCACGCGCTGCACGGCGTGCCCACCACCGACGTGCACAGCGGCATGCGCGCGTATCGCCTGTCGATGGTGCGTGCATTCGCGTTCGACGGCGGCGGCGACGCGCTCCCCCTCGACACGCTCATCCTGCCGGCGCGCTCCAACTACAACGTGATCGAGTTCCCGATCCCGTACACCGAACGCGTCGGCACGTCGAAGCTGGCCCGCGTGCGCGGCGCCCTGTGGACGTACCTGCGCATCGCGGGTGCGGTCGGCCATGGCGAGCGCGTGGGTTCGCGCAGCCACTACCGCGTCGAGAAGACGCCCACCGAATAGCGCGCTACTCGATCACGAGCTGCAGGTTCGACGTGAACCCGAGCAGCTTGAACCGCTGTACCGTGCCGCGCCGGCCCGGCGGCACGAGTGCGAGCAAGTCGCCGGCGGACAAGAGGTTCAGCGTTTCTTCACTCGCGTAAAAGTCGCGACCGAGCAGGCGCAGCGCGCGGTGGAACTGCGGCGCCGGAAGCCAGTGCAGGAGCGGCATGACCGTGTGGAACTCGAGCGGGAAGTACCGATTCGGCGTGGTGACCACGACGCGTTTACCGACGCGGCAGAAGTCCTGCACGGCGGCCCGCTGCTGTTCGCGGCTGCCGACGTGTTCGATGAGTGCGGAGGCGACCACGAGGTCGAACGAGCCGTCTGCGAAGGGCAGCTCGCGTGCGTCGGCAAAAACGAACTTCACGCCGGGGTACTTCGTTTCCAGGTGCGACGCGTCTTCCATGCCCGTGGCCGTGAGTTGGGCCGGGTAGGGGTAGTGCGCCTCGAGAAAGTTCATGCCCTCGAGGTCTTCGCTCGTGACGCCGACGTCGAGCACCGTGGTGCTCGGCGTGGGATTCGCCCACGCCATCATCGCGTCGAACATCTTCTGGCGAACATGGATGGCTACGCGGCGGGGGATCGAGCCGAACTGGAGCTGGTAGCGCGAGTAGGTTTCTTCGGCGGAGGCCATGGCGCCGAACCTACCGCATGGTTCCGCTCATTGCAGCTCGAACGTCAGTCGTCTTTGACCCACTCGCTGACCTCGCCCCCGACGCGTACCACGTGGAAACCAGGCTGGTGTGGTGGGTCCATCCGGCCGACGAAGAAGATGCGCTCGGTGCGGTTCGGATCGATCATTCGTTCGAAGAAGTCCCGCACGAACTCACGCTTCGGACGGCCGTACATCCACGGATCGTAGATCTCGGGCTCGTGGGTTTTGCGCTCGTACCGGGCCACGTAGTGAATGGCATGCATTACGTCCCAGTCGGAGAAGACGAGCGACTTGGGTGGCAACTGGTCCACGATGCGACGTGCGCGCTCGATCATGTGCGTGTCGTCGTGCGCATCGACGCGCGGGCCGAGCGTGGCCCGGACCGCCTGCAATTCGGGCTCACGGCTGGCAAGGATGGCCGCGGCGTACCGCGCGTGCGTAAATAGCGCCAGCCAGACGCAGAGCGCCGCCAAGGTGAGCGCCGGCGCGACGGTGACGACTCGCAGGCCTAGCTTGTGGCGGTACTCGAGCGGCCAGAGGAGCCCGTGGCCCGCGAGGGCCGCCGCCAGCAGCGTGGTGGGCAGGAGATAGATGTGTGTCTTGACCGTGGCCGTGTATCCCGTGGCCAGATAGACGTGCGTGATCCACACGAGGACGAACAGCGCAACGAGCGCGAGCTGCTTGCGCACGGCGAGACGCACCAGTCCTACGATCGAGGCCACGGCGACGGCTGGGGAAACTTCCGCGCAGAGCCGGGGCACGATGAGGGCCAGCTGACTGCTGCGCTGCGCCCAGGTGGCTCCTACCGTGTCGAAACGGAACTGGCGGCAGGTGGCTTCGTACCACCACGCGAACCAAAACGAACGCCCCTGCTCCGGCGTGACCTCGAAGAAGTCGGCGGCATGAAGCACGTGGCCCCACCAGTGGTCGAAGGGCACGTGCCGCCGCCACAACAGGAAGAACAAGAAGACGTCGAAGACGAGCACGCAGAGCACGGCCCAGCCGATGCCGCGCATCACGTGCTTCCACTGCGAACGATCGCCGAACGCGGTCCAGAGCATGACCACGAGAACCGCGGGCGCGAGCGCCAGGGTCATGATGTGGTTGGCCATCATGGCGCCGAAGATGGCGAGCGCGATCTCGAGGTCGCGCCCGTGACGCAGCAACACCCAGCGCACGAAGACGGCCAGGCCGGCGAACGCCATCAGCGTGTGCAGTGTGTACATTCCCGTGAACGAGGCGATTCCGGTGAACGAGTGGCTGTACGCCACGACCGCGGCGGCGAAGGCGCCGGCGATCCAGCCGCGGGCTCGGCTCTTGCGATCCAGCTCGGCGGTGAGTGCGGCCAGCATCAGAAGCGAGAGCCCGCCGCAGACGGCTGAGAACACGTTGCAACGGAACGCGTGCGAACCTACGGGGACGACGGCAGTGAACGCACGCAGCAGATACACGTACAGTGGGTAGCTGGTGCCGTGGGGAACGCCGCCGGCGAGGGCCATGACTTGTAGCTCGGCGGGGTCGTTGTCGGTGATCACGCGCGCCGAACGCCGCACGTAGTCGACCGTGGCCATGAGCGCGATGACGACGACGAGGGCGACGGCCACCCGGCGCTCGAGACGCGCGCTCCGGAGCGTCCAGCGAGGCGATACGGAGGTGCCTTCGGTCATGCCGCAGAGACTCCCTCGGCCTTCGGGGGAAGCTGGGGGCCGACGCGCATGCGGTTCAGAAGCGCCATCAGCATGATAAGGGACGGAAAGAAAAACTGCCGCGGGACGATGTGCGTGTGGACGTACGCGTGCTGCGGCAGCATCGTGCCCCAGCCCGACGCGGCGAAGAGGGCCACGAGCAATGCCAGCGCCACGCGGCGGCCGCGAGCAAAGCCGTAGAAACGCCTGGCTCCGCGCCAGACCACGCGGCGGGCGTTGTGGAGCAAGACCGCCAGGATCGCTAGAAACCAGCCGAAGAACGAGCCGTCGAAGTATTGTGGCATCGTGACGTGCCGCATCCAGTACGTGATCCAGACCCCGAAGGGATGACCCAACGCGAAGTGCGGATGGTACGAGCTGCCTTCTCCCACGGTGCGCTTTCGCCCGGCCTGGGCGAAGTCGGCCCACATGCCGTGGAAGGAGCCGAAGAAGGCTACGTTCTGCAGGAGGTGCGAGATCTGTGCGAGTGCGAAGCCAGCTCCCGAGAGCACGAGTGCAACCGCCATCTTCTTCAGCACCGGACGTTGCTTGTAGTCTTCACGGAATAGCCAGATGGCCAGCGGTGCGAACGTACACAAGAAGATGTAGTCGTAGGCGAGCCAGCCTTGCACGTACGTGTTCAAGAACAGGAGGGCCCACGTGGTGAGCTTGACGCGGCCGGGTGAGCCGAAGATGCGGAGCAAAACTGCCATCTGCAGCAGCAGCACGCTGGTGATGTACCCGTGGTACGCGATCCCGTGCAGGTTGTTCCACATCATGGGAATCTGCGTGAGGCACACGGCCAGCGCAGCCGCGCGCCACGGCCCCCAGCGCTTGGCGAGCTGGCGCAAGAACATGAAGAATGCGAACCCGCCGAACGCGACGCCGAAGATGCGCATCGGGAACAGGTTGGTGGGGCTGCCGAGCTTGTCGAAGACGTACACGATGTAGATGCCGCCCGGCGGTGCGTGCGTGTAGAAACACTCGTCCGAGCTCTTGCAGTTTTCTTGCTTGTCGAACTTGCCCCCCTGCTTCGCGAACAGGTCGCCGTATGCCACGTCCGGAATGCCTGCGTGCTTCCACAGCCCCTCGTCGGCGAAGCGCGCGGCGCTGCGAACGAAGTCGGCTTCAGAATAGTTGTCGAGCGTAAGGTCCGATGCGTGCAGAAGCGCCTCGCTGGCGGACTTCATGCACATCCAAGCGACGCAGAACGCCATCACGGCGAACGCGATCAGCCGCCCCAAGCGGTTGTCGGAGAGAGCCATCGGCGCGCATCCTACGCGATTTGGCTTACCGATCGGGCTCGTTCCGTTTGCGAGTCGATCGGGCGAGCGGCCCTGCAACGCACGGCAAGGGCGGCCGCCAAAAGCGCGAACGTGCTATCGCAGCCGTTGTGCTGTACCTCGGCCTCTGCGTCGTCCTGCTCCTCACGTGCGTGATGGCTTTCGCGTCGCTCGCTGCGGCCAGTCGCCTCGCGCGAGCCGGTGCAGACACCGTACTCGCTGTCTGCCTCTTCACGAGCGCTGGCATCTTGGTCTGCGTGCACACCCTCGGCTTCGCCCACCTGCTGAAGGCAGGCCACCTGTCGTGGTCCTCGGTGCTCGCTGCCTTGCTCCTCTTTTGGGCCTCGAGCCGCGGTCGCTCGTGGCGCCAGCATTTCTCGCTGACGTTCGCGCACGGCGGGGCCACGGTGAAGCGCGCGTTCTCGTTGCTCGGCGAAGCACGCAAGGCGGGCCCCGTGCTCTGGCTCGCGGTCGCGTGCCTGGCCTTTGCGCTGGGGTTCACCACGCTGCTCACGTGGCTGATGCCGTCCGAGGCATGGGACGGCGTCTGGTACCACGACATGATGGTGGGGCACGCCATCCAGTCGCACAGCTACGAAGAGATCCCGATGTCAGCCAGCTACATGCAGCAGGCGAATGGTCATCCGCGCAATTCCGAGATGCTCGGCCTCTGGTGGTCCATCTTCGCGAGCCGGCGTTTGATCGAGCTGCCGTCCGTGCTGTGCATCGTGCCACTGGCCACGGCTTGTTACGCACTGTGCGTGCGTTACTTGCCGGCGCATCGGTCCACCGCGTTGCTCACCGCAATTGCGTTCGTGCTCCTGCCCGGCGTTCGGCTCGAGATGCGCAGCACGTTCATGGACGGCACGCTCGGCGCGTTCAGTCTCGCGGCAGTGTACTTTGCATCCAACCAGAAGCTCCGGCTCGGCTCGAGCGTCCTGGCGAGCACGGCCATCGGGCTCGCCCTCGGCACCAAGAGTCATGCGCTTCTGTCGATGCCGCTGTTGGCATTTTTGGCCCTCACGCTCGTGGCGCTCAACGAGGGGCGGCGCGGCTGGCGGCGCACGCTCCTGGCGTTGCTCGCAGGGGGAGCGATCCTCGGCGCGCTGGGTGGAGTCACCTACATCCGAAACGTCCTCTGGTATCAGAACCCGTTTTACCCGTTCAACATGACGATGGGGCCGTACAGCTTCAAGGGGCTCTTCGACCTCCCCGACGACAGTCAGTTGCTCCAAGCCTCGAATGTGATCTTCGAGCCGCCCGTCTCCGGGGCCGACTGGCCGGACATTCGCCGCGGCAGCTTCGGGCTCATCACCGGCTTCGTTATCTTCCCGTTGGCCGCGCTCACCGGTGGGGTGCTTGCCCTCGGAATCGTGCGCCACGCCGTGCGCTCGATCTCGCAGCGGCACATCGTTCCGGAGCTGTCCGCGCGCCTCGTGACGTTCTTCGTGGCCGGCAGCGTGGTCATCTCGCTCGCTACGTCTCCCGCAGTGTGGTCGGTCCGCTACAACATGTACGCGGTCGGGTTCGGCTTCGCGCTGGTGCACTGGCTGGCCGGCACGCTGAAGGCGCACCCGCTCGCCAACCACGTGGCGGGAGCAGCTTTCGTCACCAATTGCATCTTGTGGACGTGGTCACTCCCGGGCTGGTGGGGCACATGGCAGGCACCGTACGGTTGGACCGAGCTACGCAGCATGCTTGCACAGCCGCGAAAACACGATGTGGGTGGGCCGTACACGAAAGTCGTGCTGCAAACGGCGCTCGCTCGTGAGCGCGAGCTGCGGAACGGCGGGGTGGTCGCCTTCGGCGGTGACTCCGGATTCGTATCCTTTCTGTGGAACGACAACTACGACAACAAGCTGGTCTACGTGGCTCCAGTGGATCCCGCGGAGTTCGCTGCGGGGGCCGCTGCCGTGCACGCCAATTGGATCATCGCAGCCGGGGCCGACCTCGTGGCCTACGCCCGCGCCCACCCGGAGGACTGGTCGGAGGTGGGCCTGGTGCACAACTGGGGCAACGAAAAGCTGTTCGCGTTCCGCCGGATCCCGCACTGAAAAGACCGTTACGCTTGTCGAAAAGCGTGGTCGGCCGTGCTACTTCCGCGCCTCATGCGATCGTTCGTCATCGGCGGCGCCGGCTTCATCGGCAGCCACCTCGTAGACCTCCTGGCCACGCGCGGTCCCGTCACCGTGTACGACAACATGACCGTTGGGAAGCACGAGTTTTTGGCCTCCGCGCAGAAGACCGGCCAGGTCGAGCTGATCCAGGCCGACGCGCTCGACTTCGAGAAGCTGAAGGAATCGGTAAAAGGCCACGACGCCGTGTTCCACCTCGCCGCCAACCCCGAGGCGCGCTGGGGTCTCGAGCGCACCCGGCTCGATGTCGAGCAGGGCACCCTGGCCACGTACAATGCGCTCGAGGCCGCCCGGCTCGCCGGCGTCCCACGCTTCGTATTTGCCTCGAGCGGCACCGTGTACGGCAACGTCACCAAGCCCTGCGCGGAAGACGACCTCGGCAGCCTCCCCATCTCTTTGTATGGTGCAAGCAAATTTGCGGGTGAGGCGCTGGTCAGCTCCTACGTCGAGTGTTTCGGTTTGCGCGGAAGCATCGTTCGCTTCGGCAATGTCGTCGGTCCGCGCGGCACGCATGGTGCCATCCTCGACTTCCTGAAGAAGCTGAAGGAGCACCCCGAGTACCTCGACGTTCTCGGTGACGGTCGGCAGAGCAAGCCGTACCTCCACGTCACCGACTGCGCGGCAGGGGTGCTCTTCGTGTTCGACAACGCCAGCGAGCCGCTGGCGATCTACAACCTCGCGCCGCCAGACTTCACCAGCGTGAAGCGCATCGCCGAGCTTTGCGTGCAGTACTCGCCGAGCCCGAACGCTCGCATCGAATACGGAGGCGGCGCCCAGGGCTGGCCGGGCGACGTGCCCGTATCCCGGGTCATCGGCGACAAGCTCAATGCGCTGGGTTTCAAATTGAGCAGTACGTCGGATGCGGCAGTGGAACTGGCGGTGAAGGCGGTTGCTTCGGAGGTGTTCTCGTGAGCGTTACTTTGAATCCACTTCGCGGCCTCTTCGACTACTACCACCGCACCAATCCAGCGCCGCGCAACGAGCGCCTGGCAGAAGCGCTCGCGCGGCACATCGGCCAAGCTGATTCCCTGCTCGACGTAGGCTGTGGCAACGGTGGCCTCACCCGGCAGGTGGCCGAGCGCATCGGCGCGTCGCGCGTCGAAGGCGTAGACGTCGTGCCGCGGCCCGAGAAGTACATCGACGTGAAGTTGTACGACGGCACCACGTTGCCCTTCGCGGACAAGAGCTTCGACGTACTCACCATCGTAGACGTGCTCCACCACTGCGAAGACCCGCAAGCGGTGCTGCGTGAATGTGTGCGGGTTGCACGTAAAATGGTGGTCGTGAAGGACCACTTCGCCTTTGGCCCCGTCAGCCACAAGATCCTCGAGTGGATGGACCGCTTCGGCAATGCGAAGGACTCGATCCTCGTGCGCGGCACGTACTTCACGCCGAACCAGTGGGTCGCGATGGCGGAGGCCGCCGGCGCGCGCGTTGCCGAGCTCAACTGGCCGATGAAGATGCACGACTTCCCGTGGAACGTCGTCGCTCGAACCGAGTTTCAGTTCACGGCCAAGCTACTCGTGGGCTGACGAGCGGCGCCGGGTTCGCAGCCGGCGCGACACCCTGAGCACGGCACTACCTTTCGTTTCGGTGCGCGAGCACCGTAAAACCCATCGTCTCCGTGGGATCCGGAAGCAGCCGGTCGAGAATGCGGGCGCCCGTTGCGTTGATCACCATTGCAGGTGCAATCATCGGCAAGAGCCAAACTCGCGTTGGGGCGTCCGCCGCCTTTTCGTGACCGCACTTGCCGGTGATTTGTGCAATCTGACCCACACGCGCCATGTTGAGTGCCATGAAGCTATTGAGCTTGTGCGCCAGGAGACTCCACAGGCCCCCCTGCGGATGGATCTCGTCGATGGTGATCCCGGCGTTCGCCATGAGCTCGCGCATGCCGTGGGGGCTGTAGCGGAAGTAGTCGTGCGGTTCCTCGTGCAAACGGAACGAGAAGGGCGCGCTGAGAATCAGAACTGCGCCGGGTTTCATCACCCGCCCGATTTCGCTCAGCAGGCGCTGCGGGTGTGGTGTGTGCTCCAACACTTGGACGTTGATCACCGTGTCGAATGACGCGTCGTCGAAAGGCAGGCGTACCCCGTCGTACAGGACATCGGCTTTCTGACGAGCCCCTGCGGCGGTCATCTCGTACGTGGAGCTGTATTCTACACCCACATACGAATCGACATGAGGCGTGAACAGGTACTCGTACGGTTTGTCGCCACAGCCTACGTCGAGCAGTGCGCCCCGTGCGCGCGGCGCATAGCGTGCGAGGCCGTCGACCACGTACGTGAGCTGCAGGTCCACCCAATCGACGGCAGTGCGGGTCAACTTCGTGATGGCCGGCTGCCGCAGCGCGCGCTCTACCCAGCTTCTCATCGCTGAAGCTTTACTCAAGCCCTCTTCAAAACGCCATCAGGGTCGGGCAGGAACGCGCCGACCGCGGCGCGTCGGCAATCTTGCTAGGCTCCTCTACGGGTGGGCGTGAGCACGTACCGCGCGTTTCGCCCCCTCTTTCTCCTACTCGGAGCCGTCACCATGCGAGCGTTCTTGTTCTTGTTGGCGTTGACCACCACCGGCGTTGCCGCCATCGTTGCCTGCGGCGGAGACGACGCGACGCCCTGAACGTCGTGGCAGGACTGCCAGGCCTCTGCCGAGGCGGAGGCGCTTCGGCCATGCGACAACGGCGGCCAAGGCGCGGTCATCCATGTCGACACGGCGTGCGTGGAAGGCAGATGTCGCGCGGAATGCGCGAGCACTTGCATTCCCTACGGCGGTTGCAGCAAGGCCGGCGCGGTGTGCGAGACCCCGACGCTTTCGCCCGGCCTTTCGCCATCGAACGTCGTGCGCTCTTGCACGAAGAATCCGATCGCCTGCACCGCGGCAGCAGATTGCCCGCTGGAGCAACCCCGCAGCGCCACGAGCGCCGGCGCGTGGAGTTGCGAGAGCGGCGTGTGCCGCTACCCCGGGTTCTCGTACGCTTTCGAGTAAGGCTCGTTGCCGACTGCATGTGCCACTCCGTCGATGGCACGACAGGCGGATCGCGGCGCCCGTGCGCTTTCTGCTCACGCAGCTCGGCGTGTGCGACGGCATGGCCTTTGCAGCGGAAGCTCCATGAATCGCTCCCCCTACTTCTGGCTCCCGCTCGTCATGGCGTGTTCCGGTGCCGCCTCCACGGGCGCTTCGGACTCCGACTGCGAGGACTACACCTGCATCGAGAGTCCCTTCGAGGAGGCCAAGAGCCCCCTCGTGCGCGACACGAATCCCGCCGTGTCCGATGCGGCCAAACAGCAGCTCGTGCGCGACAACGCCGACTTCGCCGTCGACTTGCTCACGCACGTGGCTCGTCCCGACCAGAATCAGCTGCACAGCCCCCACTCCGTTTCCACGAGCCTCTCCATGCTGTACGCCGGAGCCCGTGGCTCGACCCGCAGCGAGATGGCCGGCGCGTTGCACTTCGCGCTGCCGGACGACCAGTTGCATGCTGCATTCGATTGGCTCGACCTCGAGATTTCCGGACGGGGCGCCGTGCATGTGAACAACGTGCTGTTCGGTGCGCGCGCGCTCCCGCTCGAGACGCCGTTCCTCGACACGCTGGCCGTGAGCTACGGGGCAGGAGTCCAGCTCGTCGACTTCGGCGATCCCACCACGAAGGACGACATCAATGCCTGGATCGCAGCGCGTACCGGGCAGCGCATTCCGCAGGCGTTGGCCGCGCTACCTGCCACCACGCAATTCGCACTCGTCAACACCATCCACCTCGAGGCGGCATGGGCTTCGCCGTTTGCTGCGTTCGGAGACGCGGACTTCACCTCGCCGAGCGGACCAAAGCGCGCGCCGTTCATCAACCGCACCGGCGTGGTCAACTATCGCAGCGACGAGCTGGGGCAGGTCGTCGAGCTGAGTCTGGATCACGGCCTCGTGTTCGACATCGTGCTGCCCGCAGGTGATCTGGCCACGTACGAAGCGACGCTGACCGGCGAGTCGCTCCGCGCGCGCTGGCCCACGGCGGCTCAGGCCGTCGCCCTGCGACTGCCACGGTTCGAACTGCCCCCCAGTGCAGACGCGTCGCTCGTCGACCTGCTGAAAGAGCTCGGCATGCGCACCGCGTTCGACGAGCTGCAGGCCGACCTGAGTGCGATGAGTCCCCTCCCCGGACTGTATGTCGAGCAAGTCGTGCACCAGACGTTCCTGAAGGTCGACGAAGAGGGAATCGAAGCGGCGGCTGCGACCGTCGTCGTCGGCGGCGACGCGGGGGCCTCGGCACCGCCTACGGCTCCCGCCGTGATGACCGTCGACAAGCCGTTCTTGCTGGCGATCCGCGACGCGGCGACCGGCGCGATCTTGTTCCTGGGCCACGTCGTCGACCCGACGCGGCCCTGAATCACGCCGCGGCGCGCTTGCGGCGTAGCGCCGCGAGCATTCCAAGCCCCACGAACACCGCGGCGGCGTTCGGCACCGAGCTGCTGGGGGCTGGCGCCTGCGCGGCGCAGCCGCTGGTGGTCGTCGTGGTCTTGTTCTTTTTGCCGCCGGTCGCCGGCGCGTCGTCGCCGGCGGCGTCGTCGTCGCTCGAGTCGTCACCGCCGCCGCCCGAGCTGGCCCCGTTGCCAGACGACGAGCCGGCGACGCAGTTGTCTTGCATGCACTCTGCAGCGGCCTGGTACGCGGCGTTGCCGTCGCAGCCGGCGCCGCCTTCGTTCTGCAGGCACACGTACGCAGCTTTGTTGGCCGAAGCCGCGTCGAGCTGCGCGCAGCAGTTCTGCTGCGCGCACGCGCGATCGCTGGCCAGCACCTGGTGGGCGCCGCACTTCGCGTCGGCCCAGCCCTGACACGTCGAATCGGCGCTGCACACGTCGGTGCAGAGATCGTTGCAGGCGCACGACGCGTACTCGTAGAGCACGCCGGTCGAGTCGGGGTGGGCCGCGTAGCACTTCTGCGCGGCGCTGCTGCCGCCGTTGGCCGTACCCAGGCAGTCGTAGAGCGCCTTGCAGTCGGCGTCGCCCGTGCAGTTGTCTCGCTTGGCGCGGCACACGGTGTTGCCGTACTCCGAGTTCTGCACGCAGCGATCGCACGCCGGCACCGGCGTGGGCAGGTTGGCGCGGTCGGCGTTGACGACGCCGTTCACGAAGGCGAGGCCGTTGCTCAGGCGGGCGCTGACGCCTTCGCCGTTGCACGGGTTGCTGCCTGGCGAACCGACGCGCGAGTGCACGCCCACGATCTTGCCCGCAGCCGAGATGACCGGCCCGCCGCTGTCGCCGTAGCAGATCCCCGAGGTTTGCTGCGAATAGATGATGTCCGCCCCGTCGAGGGCCACGATCTGCTTCTGGAGGCGATGCCGAACCGAGTTCGCGGCCGGCTCGCCGCCACCGGAAATGCCGGTCGTGCCGAAGCCGTACGACGTGACGGTCTGGCCCACGCTCAGGCCGTCGTTTGCGCCGGTGAGCGGGATCGGTGCCGGCAGCACGTCGTCACCCGGCAGCCCCTGCAGCGTGACCACGGCAAAATCGTATTCCTGGCCCT